>JAISHE010000038.1 GCA_031262745.1 Culturomica sp.
TAATCAATTCTGCGGCGGTATTACCATGTATTGCATAATGCATCTTGTTTTGAACCGTTGCAAAAAAGGTCTTTGTCGTTTTGGCGTTTACATCGTAATCAAGCGCAGTGGCGTAGAGATCGGTGATTTTCTGGTAAAACCGGCGTTCACTGATGCGAATTTCCCGGATTTTTTCTAATTGCTTCTCAAAATATTCTTCCGTTAATATGGAACCGCCATTTTTCAATCGCTCTACGTCCATTGTCCAACCTTGGATGGTGTACTCCTTGACGATTCGGTTTGCCCATTTGCGAAACTGCACGGCGCGCTCGTTATTTACTTTGAAGCCCACAGCGATAATGGTTTGTAAATTGTAATGTTCCACATCGCGGGCAACTTGTCGTGCTCCTTCCGTTTGAACTATTCGAAATTTTTGAATAGTTGCCGTTGGCTCCAATTCGCGGTCTTCAAAAATCTTTTTCAAATGGTAATTAATCGTATGCACCTCCACGTTGTACAGCGTAGCCAACATCTTTTGTGTCAGCCATATATTTTCGTCTTCGTAGCGCATTTCGATGCTTTGCGGATTGTCGCCGGTAGCAGCTACAAACGTCAGGTATTCTGCCGCAGAACTGCGGATAGTGGGGAGATTGGGTTTAGTTTTCATTGTGCACCTCCTTTCTTGTTTTTAATGCTATATGATATGCGCCGTTTTCGTCGCCGTTGGTGATGAATTGCCTATTTTTATCATCGAATGAGTATTTTCCTGATACGGCACCGCATTTTTTGCAAGTGATTATATTATCATTTCTTTTTACATCTGTTTTTCCGCATATAGGGCATTTGCGACTAGTATATCTTGGATCAACAAAAGTTACCAGCCCAAACGGATAATTTACATACTCATCGCCATCATTTTTGTCTCTCCGAATGATTTTTTCATAATCCTCTTTGCTTCTAAATGCCGGAACTAAATGTAAAACATTACCATCATCTTGTTGTATGCGGAATATTTTTTTGAGCAGTTGCATCTCAAAAAATTGGTATGTTCCCAAACCTGCCAATGCCGCATTCTCTTGTTCTTTGAAATCCATACCTCGCGAAATGAAATACTCGTTAAGCCCATCTGATTGGTTGACAAATGATGTTGTTAGGTTTTCGAGTGAAATCTTGACCCTGTAGTTGTATTGCTCCATCAGATGCGCAATGACACCCACCATGTTTGCCACTATTCCGCCTTTGAGATTATCTGCGGCATCCAGCTCGCAAAGCTCTTTCAGTTCTTGTTTGGACTGCTGGTCGGTTTTGCCGTAGAGAACTTTGAAGCGATCCAGCATTGCTTTGATATTCTCTATCGGCAAATCAGCATAATGAGTTCCTTCTTTATATGGAGTAATAATATCTTTTAGGTCATTTTCGATATCTTCATCAGACATATTCTTTACTTTTTCGGGGTTGGTTTGCATTTGATATTGCAATTTTCTGATATAAGCAAGCTGCTTGAGTTTGATATTTTGCTTGTTGTCTGTTTGATTTTTGATCTCTACTTTGCTCAAATCTACTAGCACTTTTTTACCATCTATTGTGGTTTCCGCACGCAGATTTGTTAAGTCCAAAATATTTCGCCTCTCCAGAGAGGTATGGACCCACTGCTTTTTATTACCGTCGAAATGTCGCGTGTAGATTTCAAATCCACCCCGTATAACTCCGCCTTGATCCAATACGCAAAGCGTAGCCAACTGTTTGATGCCTCTGTCGATACCAAAGATAAAATAGCTGTCGGAGAGTTTAAATTTGCTGTCAAAGTCTTTAACGGCTTTTTGTTGTTTATTGTTGTCGTTGAAGGTTTGGATTTGCTCTTTGCGCGTAGCGTAGCTTGTGCTTTGCGGAACTATCTCGCACATAAAATTTGCAATCATCTGAAAGCGCGAATATCTTTTGTCGCCGATCTCTGAGTTGGGGTAGTTCGGGGTCGGCTGTCTGTATGCCATATTGAACTCCGGATGCAGGCGATAATGTTTTTTGTTTTCAAATATCTGCTTCCAATCTTTGGTAAATTGATTTTTTGCCGTGCGGTCTTCTCGCGCCAAATCTTGATTGATGATAGGCAAGAGGTAGCAGCCTTTGTTTTTGACCAAGTTAGTGATTGTTGCTTTGGAGAGGCGCGTTTCTTGCAGCAGATATGCTTTGCCGTCGAGCTCTTTTTCTACCTCTTCGTAAGTGTTGCATTTGTCAAAATCCAAGCCAAATTCAGACCAATTCTGAGCTTGTGCCATGCTGGAATCGGTGAGGCATTTTTTGAGGTATTTCAAAAAAGCCTGATCGTTTTTGTAGGCACTCCACTCTTCTTTGATTTTTTTAAAATCTACGCGCATGTCGGATATATGAAAATCTTTGTATGCCCCCTTGTTTTTGACGAGCTTTGTTAGTGTCTTTGAGGTTAGAGATTTTACCTTGTAGGTTTTCAACCCCTCTGCTTTATCAGGAAAGATATTTTTTATCTCCTCGCGACTTTCGCTTAGTTTTGAAAGCAAAAGATAGCGATCGGCATTTTCATCTTCGACGATAACACCGTAGTATTCAATCTTGTTGATTTCGTTTTCTTCATTGAATTTGTCGCGAAGGGTGGCAAAATGTTTGCCAAAATCCACGGCAATACTCTTGAATGCCTCGGTTAATTCCTTGTATTTGCTGTCTTTGTATTTTGGTTTTTGTTTTCCTGTTTTTTTGTCCGTAAAAGTTTCTGTCTCTTCAATGATTTGTTTTAATCCGCCGCGCTTTAATCCTATATCCCTTTTTGCGTCATCAAAATCTTTACATGAATTCTTATTTTTCTTTTTAAAATCCTCATAAAATTTTTTGAAGTCTTGTCCGTCGAATTGTTCTATGTTGGCTTCAAGTTTGTCAAGCCACGTTTTGACATAGGTTTTTGCTGTATTCATTTTCTTGTCGGTTGAGCCATCTGCATTTTTATTGAAGTGGCTAAAGTCGTCGCCATCTAAGATAGTTATTACTTTTCTATTCCATTCAAGAAAATTATCTTTTGATAGTTGATTTTGAGTTGGGTATTCGATTCTTGATAAAATGATTTTCATATAATTAAGATCGGAATAGATGTTGAAAAATATGGATTTATCAGTATCGACGTCAAAAATATCTTTCAAATATTTTTTGCATTTGTTTTTCAAAATATCATCGTGTAACTCTTTGCTTGCTACTGTCTCCCAAGCGTAATCAAATGCAACCTTGAGCGGATATTTGCGCAGGTCAAACTTCTCTTTGAGAGTTGGATCACTGTAGTCTTTTGCGGGTCTTTTGGGCATGCCTATTTTTTCAAACAAATCGATAAGTTCTTTTTCTTTAGCAGTGTCGTCTTTCGCCAAATATTTTGCCAATGAATCACGAACTCCGACAGGAATCGTTTTGTCCTTGAAGTATTGCGCCCGCTCCACAAGGGGCAAAGATACCGTATTAAGCCTTTCCACTTTGTCTGTCGCCTCTTCTATGTGCTCAAAGGCATCAAAGTTTTGTGATTTTATGATTGAAAGTCCTAAGTTTTTGATTGCGTCCTCTATCTCTTTGTCGGTCTTGTTTGGTTTCTGCATGGCCGTATATTGGTTGAGAGTTACGCGACCAAATGGCACATAGCCACCATTGTCTTGAAAATACTCTTTGAGCTTGGTAATCTTATCAAGCAGATGTTCTCTGATCTCGTTGTCACCAATAAAGTCGAGTACGCTTTTGTCTCTTGCATTGTCGGAGAGTTTATCCGCATTTGGGAAAGTGATAGATCTCTGACATAACGGTACAAGTGTATCATTGACAAGGTTCGCCAATGACAGAAACAACTTACGAAGTTCAACTTGATTGAGTTTTTTGTCATCTCTGTTTTTGCGCTTTGCCTCTTCAAATTGCTTTAAAACCGAATCAACCTGATGCCATTTCTCGTTTGCCTTTCGTATGTTTTCTCCCCAATATGTGACAATGCAATCTTTGATTTCCTTTTCTCCGCTTTTGTGCTTGAGTGAGGAGAGTTTTATCTCTTGCGATTGGGGCTGATTTTGTCCTTTTTTGTCTTTCCAAAATCCGTCAAATCTTGCTTTTCTTTCTAATTTTCTATAAAAATCCTTCAAGACTGCGAGTTGGTCATATCTTGTATAGACTTTTCGCCAATCATTGAGATACTTTTGCATCGAATTCAGACAATCGCGTAGTTTCTCAATCGGCGGATTGCCAAGATTTTCAACAGGTGGTTCTGGCTTTTTTTCTTCGATAATTCTCTTGTCCGATAACTCAACCAACTCTTTCAAATCTTGGTGGCTTTGATAGAGGGATTCCACTGCTATGGAATCGTTTTTGGGTTTCTTTTCTTTGAGCGTCAAACCAAACCGCATAGTTTTTGACAGGGAATAAAGTCCCGTGAATTGATTTAATGTTTCCATATTATATATTTTACTTGTGTCGTTTAACTTCCGACAAAATGTATATCTAAATAACTCCACTAAGGTACATAATTTTTTATTATTCATGTGAATTAATAGTTGAAATCCCAATAGAGAGAGACATTATTTTTTTATTTGTAATAATAAATTTTTAAGATACTTGTTTAGTAAGCGTTGAAAAAATATTAAATGGTACCTTAGTGATTATCAAGTGTGCCGATACTTTTGCTAACCCTACCACTGACACAGTTCAGTGAATAGACCCAGACCCAAAATATTTAGGACTAAAATTGAAAATTAGTCCACTAATTTCTGATTTTAGTGTACTAACTTTTGAATTGAGTATACTAATTTCCCAATTTAGTGTACTAATTTTTGAATTGAGTGCACTAATTTCCCAATTTAGTGTACTAATTTTTGAATTGAGTACACTAATTTCTGATTTTATCTACTAATTTATGAGTAAATCAAGGGTAGAATAATGACCATAACAACTCCGAAAATGATTTGCAACGGAAGTCCGACGCGAATATAGTCCATAAATGTATAGCGACCGGCGGACATCACTAATGCGTTGGGCGGAGTGGAGAACGGACTTGCGAAACACATACTTGATGCCACAGCTACGGCAAATAGAAAGGGCACGGGATTTACGCCTATGGCTTGTGCCGCATATAATGCAATGGGTGCAAAAAGTACTGCCGTAGCAGTGTTGCTAATAAACATTGTTAGTAATGACGTTGAGAAATAAATACCCGCCAGCAATACGTAGGGACTGAAATCGCCCAGCCCGTCGACCAAACCTTTGGTTATAAGAGCAACTACGCCGGTTTTTTCAAGTGCCACACCCAAAGGTAACATTGCTGCTATCAGCACAACGGTTTCCCAGTTGATAGTTTTGTAGGCATCTTCAACATTGCGAAAACAACCGAGCAACACCATCAGTAGGGCGGCAATTATAACGGAAAGTACTGCGGGGATTATGTTTATTGCCAGCGAAATGACCATTGCCACCAGAATGACTGCCGCCAACGGTGCTTTATGACTCAATATTTGCTGAGATTTTAACAATGGTTTTCCTGCCACAACCCATTCCGTAGAATCGGCACTCATGCGCTCAATGTTGTGCCATTCCCCTTGAACCAAGAGCACATCTCCGGGTTGTATTTTTTCGTCGCGCAAATCTTGTAGAATGTATTTTTCACGCCTTTGAATGCCAAGTATGTTAAGTTTATATTTTTCACGAAATCCGGATTGTTTGACGGCACGGTTTACCAAATGAGAATTCGGCATAAGCAATACTTCGGCTATACCGATGTTGTCAAATCTTAGTTTGCCTGCAAAAACGGGTGTCTTTTCTTCTGTTTGGTGGGCATCAATTAATTCCAGAGCATAGTCATTTGCAAAACGCTGAACGTTTGTAAAAACTCCCGACACGTAGAGAATATCACCGTCAACGAGTACGGTTTCGGCTTCCGCCACTTTTTGATCGGTTTGGTGGATAGTTTTAAAAAAAGGGTTTTTCTGAGATGTAGACGGTCGGCGAATTTCCATCACCTGTAGTCCGTAGCGCATGGGGATTTCCAATTCTTGTAATTGTTTGCCTGCCACTATGGATTGTTGTGGGAGTTTCACGCGGAAAAGATTTTGAGAAAGTTGATATTCTTTAGCTAAATCTATAAGTGTTTTCTCTTTATGGTCTGATTGTTTCTCGGTTTTATTTTTCACCAATAACTTACTGAGCGGTAACAACATAATCAATCCCAATCCTATACAAATTGCTCCAACCGGCAGGAATGAAAAGAACGATAATGCCGGTAGTCCCGCATGTACAAGTGTGTCGCTAATAATTAGGTTAGGTGGTGTACCGATAAGAGTAAGCATTCCGCCCATACTGCTGGCAAAGGCAAGGGGCATTAGAAAGCGACTTGCACTGACATTTGCCGCCGCCGACATGCTTACGACTATCGGGAGCATGATAGCCACAGTTCCCGTGTTGCTTACAAATCCACCTATAAGGGCAGTACCTAAAATAATCAAGATAAAAAGTAAGGTTTGATTGCCTCCTGCAAGTTTTAGTATTTTTTGGCTAAGCATGCGTGCTAATCCTGTTTGAAAAATGGCACCACCCACTACAAACAGTCCAATCATCATAATAACTACGCTGCTGGAGAATCCACAGAGAGCTTCTGTGGGCGTAAGGATTCCACAAATCATAAGAAGTACCAGCGAGCAGAGTGCCACAATATCCGAGCGTATTTTGCCGCTCACAAAGAATACAATTGTAATAAGTAATATAAAAAGCGTAATTATCATGTTTGAACTTTAATTTGGCGAAATCATTGCTTTGTACGGCAGAAACGGGAGACTGTTGTTATTATGTTCGATAATTCGTTTTAAATGTACTTTTCACGTATCTCTTCCATGAAGAATTCCTCAAAAGTGTCGTATTCGTCCCAAGAGCTTTCAATATCTTCAAGTGAGCGCACTTCGTATTTGGATGTTTCAGGATTGTAGACATATAAATCTTCGTCTACTCTTCCTAACCAAAAGAGATATTTGTCCAAAAGCAATTCATATCGAGAATTGAGGTCATTGTTGACCGTAATTAAATCCGGAAGGATATAATTGCTGTCATCTTTTTTGAATTGTTCCGTCCCGTAGATTTCCACGCCATTAAAAGCGAAACCGTTGCTGAGCTTTAAGAATTCGGCATAATCTTGCGGAAAAACCGGCAGGTGCATTGTTCGTAAAGCAGTGGATGCAACGAGAATATCTTTTTGCGTGGCGGGAGGAGGCATAAATTTGGAATCATCCGAGCGTAGATATTTTATAAATTCAACAAAGGTACCTTCAAACAGGATATTACTGCCTGATGCTTCGTGTTTTGGAACGCCGTAGTCTAACAGTAGTTTTTCTATTTCGGTGAAACCTTTGTCTACAGCTATTTGCATTGCTTCATCAAGTTGTTCGTCGGTGTTTTCTTTGCGTTTGAGTATTTTGTCTACAAGCGGCAAATTAGATATTCCGTTACCGAACATCACAGCCATTTGCAAAGGTGTGAATCCATCAATGTAAGGAGTGGGTGCATTTACGGCAGCACCGAATTCAAGCAATATATTCGCCTGTTTAATTGTAAATTCATCGTAGGGGATATATTCTTCATTTTCATCTACATCCGGCAGTAGAGCATAAGAAAGCGGGTCGACTTCTTCTTCGGAATCGGCAGTGCTTGTTTGATTGGGGTCGGCACCGAGTTCAAGCAATGTGCGCATCAATTCAATGTTACTTTCTTTATGACAAAGGTTCCACAGCGGAGTGCTGCCGTCACCGGCAGGCATATTCGGGTCTGCTCCGTGTTCTACAAGAAATCGCAACATCTTGCAAGGATTTTTCATGCGATTGTATCTTTTGTAGGAACAAATATAGTAGAGAGGTGTGGGTTCCCAGTAGGCTGTTTCCGGTGTGCACAGTCCATTTAAAGAATAACCGGCAGCACAATAACGTTCCAACTGTTCATAATTCTCTGCTGCTGCCATTTTTGCCGCAAAATTTATGCGACCGGCTTCGGTCATCACCGCATCCTCAAATTTATACATAAGCTTCGTATTTTGCGTCGGTATCGGGTTCATCGTCCCAGTCGTCATAATCATCTTTCTGTTCACCGATTTTAAAAACCCGTCTATTCTTTTTACTACATTCTCTTATAAACTGTTCTTTAAATTTGCTAAGTTCGTCATCCTTTATGCGTTTAATCGTTTCCAGTGCAAGTTCCGTTTCTCCGAGATTGCGATGCAGTTCGGCTATTATTGCAAGATTATCGTCGGAAGTCGGTTGTAATCCTAATTCAAGCAAAAGTGCACGACAATTTTGTGCCCAAAGGTTGGCATCTTCCTGATCTTTAAAAAATAGTTTATGTCCATAACGAACCCTGTCGTTATATCCCCACCAAATTTGTAGTCTGACGTTGAATATTTTCTTGGTTGAGCGAACTTTTTTCAGTGCACGAAAAAGATCGTCAATTTCCAAAAATTCAGCCTGCTCCAATTCACCGTCTCCCCAGTCGATACCGTCAAAATCGTCTCCTAACTCTTTTTTTGCAACAGGTCTCAAATCACTTAACCAAAATATGTGATCACATTTTTTGCATTTTGTCAAATCCGGAAATTGTGGCAACATAGGCGCAATCATTTTCCCGTCGGAGTAGTGTTTTGCTCCGAAAGTATTACCACTCATAAGACTGCGGTTGTAAATCAAGGCAGAACAATGAGGGCAACGATAATAAATTTGTGGTCCGGGTAGCATTTATATTTTTATTTACAAAGGTAGAATTTTTCTTGCAACACTTTTAATAAGCATATTCACCTCTTGTGAAACTTTCATAAAATAAACCATTGCAATTGCGATTAACGCAGTAATAAGTGAGCGTGTAATTCCGTCTATCCAAGGATTTTCAAAAGCCAAATCGGAAGAATTGATGAGAATCAATACCATTATAATAAATGCCGTTTTCAACATTCCGAATGTATACGGATTGGCTTTAATCTTTACCGTAATAAGCCATTGTTGCACAGCATAACTTGCAATGGTAGATATCAAAGTGGCAATTGCCGCTCCGGTGATTCCATAATGCGGAATGAACAGCATATTAGTAAAAATTCCTATGGCAATAATAAACAGCATAAAATAAAGTCCCCAATAATAGTAGCGGGAAAAGTTCACGAGATTACCTCCGAAAGATAGTGCAACCGATATTAATTTTGAAACACCGATAAAGAAGACTACCCATTTCCCTGCACTGTATATATGCCCGTTAGGCATTATGGCAAAGATATTATCCATGTTAATCCATACAAGAATAAATATTATACTGCCCACTAATAGTTGGTGGAGAGATACCTTTTTATATAAATCTTCTGCTGAGCGGAAGTCATTATTTTTCAATGCTTCGGCAGCTAACGGTGATGAAATGGAAGTGATGGAACGTGAAGGTATTTCAATCACAGCTGCCATGTAGGATGCGATTGTGAAAATTCCGGCATCGTCAAATCCGAGTTCGGACGTTATCATAAACAAATCCAAACGCGCAAGCATTGTGCCGCCTAATGCTCCGGTAACCAGAAAAATAGTGTATTTAAAAATGCTCCTGCGCAGCGAAGGTTGTATATATGAAAGGTCGAAACGCAAGGAAGTGGGTGCGATATGTATCACGTAAATTAACGTAACAATCAATACAACGGCATAAGCCATGACAATGCCGCCTATTAATCCGTCCATGTGTATACAGGAGTAACCGAAAGCAACGTAGAGCACCAACATCAGCAGGCGTAAGACGATTTCTCTGTTGAACTTAGGCACAACAATTCGCATGTTCACATTTGAATAGGATTCCAAAACACTCCAATAGCAGATTATCAGCATGAGCGGAATGACCCAATAATAGTATTCGGTGAATAGAGGGGAATTTTGTGCAAAAAAATCAATGATAGGCATTTTTAAAAGCAGGTAAACAGGCAAAAAGATGCAGCAACCCACAAGCGGTACAATCAATATGTAGAAGAAAAATCCGTTGTGATTTTTTGAATGATTTTTAAAATAAGGGAAGTAGCGCATTATTGAAGCGGATGTGCCCAATTGACAAAGAGATGCAAAGAGTATGCCCACTTCCAAAAATACTTTCGTAAGACCTATCTCTTCGGACGATAAGAAGCGTGTGATTATAAACATTTGCACGAGGAAACCGATGAAGGCTCCTACATAGTTTACAATTGTGCTTTTTATGCTTTGACGAATGATTATTCCCATGTTTATTGCTGCAAATCAGGCGTTGTGTCTACCCATTTATAAAGTTTGTCGCCTCTGCGTATTTTCACAGGTACGGGCATTGAAAAAACATCTCCTTTATTTACGGATGCCACCGGTTGTAATTCGTAGCGCAATTCTTCCACTTCCATTTCCACAACTCCGGTAGTAGATCCTATGATTAAAACCTGTTCACCCACTTTCAAGTCGTATGACTCCAATTTGAATTCACCCACACCGTGTTTTGCGAAATAGTTGTTGATTTTTCCTATGGCTACTTTCTTTTTTGAGGCTTTGGAACCATAAACAGAACTCCATTCTCCCAAACGTTGACCGAGATAGTAACCGTCCCAAAATCCGCGATTGAAAACAGTTGACAAGCGTTCACGCCAAAATGCGATTTTATCTTCGGTGTAATCACCGGCAATATAAGCATTGATAGCCTCGTTGTAGCATTCGCAAACGGTTTTCACATATTCTGCCGAGCGTGCACGTCCTTCAATTTTAAATACCCTCACACCGGCATCAATCATTTTGTTTAGAAATCCTATCGTACACAAGTCCTTTGGCGACATGATGTATTGATTTTCAACGTCTAATTCAATGCCGTCGTCTTTGTCTTTAACCGTGTAAGCACGTCGACAAAGTTGGTAACATCCGCCTCTGTTTGCAGATGAGTTCATTTCATGCAAACTCAAGTAGCATTTACCGGAAATAGCCATACATAATGCTCCGTGTGCAAACATTTCCAAACGTATAAGTTCGCCTTGAGGTCCTTTGAGTTTGTCTACCTGTATATTTCGGTAAATCTCAGCTGTTTGGTCAAGAGTTAATTCTCTTGCTAAAACAACTACGTCGGCATATTGCGCATAAAATTTAACAGCTTCGTAATTAGTGATATTACACTGTGTACTGATGTGCACTTCCATTCCCACAGAACGAGCATAAGTGATTGCGGCAATATCGGATGCAATGATTGCATTGATTCCGGCAGTCAAAGCAGCATTGATCACTTCCTTCATTCTTTCCAACTCATTGTTGTAGATTATGGTGTTGACGGTTAGATAAGTTTTTATACCTTCTTTGCTGCAAATATCAACTATATTCCTAAGGTCATCCGGTGTGAAATTTACTGATGAACGTGAGCGCATATTCAAACCTTCCACTCCGAAATAAACAGCATCCGCATTGCTCTGTATAGCCGCTGCCAATGATTCATACGACCCGACAGGAGCCATTATCTCAAAATCCTTCCTCTTCATTGCATATTTTTCTGACTTGTAAGCACGGATGCCAAAAATACAAACTTATTTCTTAATATTCCCATTTTGTAATTTGTTTTTGAGAATTGACTTAAATGAACTATCTTCGCAAAGTTTAATGATTAATTCTTGTTTATCATGTCTACTAACGTCGAATTAAGTGTTTGGGATCTCGTAGTTATGGGAGGTTGGTTGATGATCCCTCTTTTCCTGTTATCTGTTTTGGGTATTTACATAATTGTTGAGCGATGGTTTGCTCTTGATAAAGCACAAAAGCAAAATAGAGCTTTTATGACATTTCTCAACCGTTTTACGGAAGGTAAACCTACGGGTAAAATTGAAGATTTCGATGCACCGTTAGCGGAAACAATTGCAAAAGGTATGAAATATCGCCATTTGTCGGTAGCAGAGTTGCGCAATATAATGGAAAACACAGCCAATGCCACCGTAGCATCTTTGGAAAAGGGACTTTCATTGTTGGCAACCGTATCAAGTATTGCACCTATGATTGGTTTCTTGGGAACGGTGGTGGGGATGGTGCAAGCGTTCTACGACATGTCGCTTGCCGGCAATAATATAAATATAACTCTGCTTTCAAGAGGTATATATACTGCAATGATTACAACGGTTGCCGGTTTGATTATCGGTATCATAACACTTTTCGGCTACAATATTCTGGTTGCTAAGACAAATAGAATTGCAGATGAAATGGATAAAGCTGTGGAGAAATTCATTGAAGCACAGTTGAAATCAAAATGATAAAAAGAAAAAATAAGATTAATCCTAATTTTAATATGTCGTCAATGAGCGACATTGTGTTCCTTTTATTGATTTTTTTTCTCGTAACATCCACTTTGGTTAATCCTAACGCTTTGAAATTGGAACTTCCAAAAAGTACAAACCAAACAAGTGGTGTTGAAAATAATGTAACTGTCTCCGTTGACAAAAACTTGGTTTATTATTTTAATTCGCGTGTTACGCCGTTTTCTATGCTCGAAAGTAAGATTACGGAGGCGTTGAAAGGTGCAGATAATCCTACTATCAAAATTGAACTTGAAAAATCAGTACCGGTTGAACACCTTGTAAGAATTATGAATATTGCTAAAACCTACGGTTACAAAACCACTTATCTTATCACCGATCCGGAGTAAGTTCCTATTATTTTATATTTTCTTATGGCTAAAGTTGTAATTACTTGGGAAATAAGCTATATTGCTATTTGAGAAAATAATATTAATTTTACAAATAGTTTTAGTATGGATAAAGTAGATAAAAACTTGTTTCGTAGTGCATTGAATGATTTGATTATGGCACAAAAATGTATGGAAAGCCAGCTGTTGCAAACCAATATAGCTTGTTACCATTGTTATCAATGTGCGGAGAAATCATTAAAGGGTTTCCTGTATCTCAAACTTGGGCATGAACCGAAGTCAAATAATTTGACAGAATTATTAAAATTATGTATAATGCAAAATATTGAATTTACGGGAATTACGGAATTATGTGAGGAATTAATGAAATATTCGACGGTTTCTTATGATGTTGATAGAATTGATACCAAGACAGCTTTATCAATAATAAATGATACTCAGAATATTTACGATCTTTGTTTTTCATTACTTATTGAAAATGTGTAAATTATTAATCTATGAAAAGACGGTTTGAGAGAGAAAGTCGGGGGAAATTTGAATTGAAACCGATATACTGGGATCCTGAGAAAGAGGAAAGAGAAGAAAGAGAAAAACGTATCAGAGCAGAACTCGGTGTTACAGATGAGCATGCGTATATACCTAATATCGAAGGTGTTTTTAGAGGGATGTACCACGAAAGAAAAGAAGCAAGAAAGGGTAGAAACGGGAAATATGTTGTGCGTATGTTTTTAATATTGCTATCAATCTTACTCTTAGGATTTTATTTGATTAGTAAGTTCGGAGAAAATATGGTCGAATATTTTATGTAGAAACCTTAAAGTGTAAGTAAATTAACTAACAGTTTATGAAAGATATTGTGAGGTTGTTGCCTGATTCTGTTGCCAACCAGATAGCAGCGGGAGAAGTGGTGCAACGACCGGCTTCGGTGGTTAAGGAGTTGATAGAAAATTCGGTGGATGCCGGAGCTACAAGCATACAGATTATTTTAAAGAATTTCGGTAAGACTTTAATTCAAGTGATTGACAACGGTAAAGGCATGTCGCCTATGGATGCACGCATGTCATTTGAACGTCATGCCACTTCCAAGATAGCTTCTGCCGACGATTTATTTAATATCCACACGCTTGGATTTCGTGGTGAAGCCTTACCGTCGATTGCTTCGGTTGCTGAGGTGGAAATGAAGTCAAGACGTGAAGAAGATGAATTAGGTACGTTAATTCGTATAGTTGCTTCCGAATTAAAAGAGCAGGAAGAAATTGCCACTTCAAAAGGTACGAATATATCGGTTAAAAATCTTTTTTTCAATATACCTGTTCGCCGAAAGTTTTTGAAATCCGACACTACCGAATTACGTAACATTACTAATGAATTTCTGCGTGTTGCATTGACTTATCCCGACATTGCATTTTCACTTTCGAATAATGGAACGGAATTATACAATCTATCTAAGAATAATCTACGCCAAAGAATAGTCAACATATTCGGTAAAAATATTAATTCAAAATTAATATCAATTGACAGTGTAACGGAATTGATAACTATAAAAGGATTTATATGTCATCCGCAGTTTGCAAAAAAAACGTATGGGGAGCAGTATTTCTTTGTCAACAACCGTTTTATGAAACATAATTTCTTTCATAAAGCAATTATGGAGGCTTTTTCCGGTTTGATTGCAGCGGATGCGATACCGTCTTATTTCCTTTATTTCACGGTTGATCCGAAAATGATAGATGTGAATATTCATCCTACGAAAACAGAGATAAAATTTGAAAATGAACGTGATTTCTTTCAAATATTATTGTCGGTGGTGAAAGAGGCATTGGGCAAATACAATGTTATGCCTTCCATTGATTTCGACAGGGATGGGGATTTCGGATATGTAGAAACGTCGGATAACCCTAACTATTCGCCGAAAGTGGATGTTAATAGAAACTATACTCCTTTTAATTATAGCACAGGAATTTCTTACCGTGATTCCGGTTTTGAACACCCAAAGCCAGATAAGGTACCTGCAAATTGGGAATCACTTTTTGAAGGTTTAACGGAAAAACAGGAATCAGAGCAGTTGGTTATGCCGGAGATGTTAGCCTCTAATTCTCCTTTTCTGCAACTTAGAGGTAAATATATTGTAACTCCCGTACATTCCGGTTTGATGTTTATCAATCAAAAACGTGCGCATGAGAGAATTTTGTTTGAACAATATTTGAAAAATCTTACGGATCAAAAAATAGGTGGTCAAAAATGTATGTTTCCCGAAACGGTGGAACTTTCACCGGATGATTTTTCTCTTGTGCAAGAATTAAGGGATGATTTGGAGTTTTTGGGATTTGAATTGAGTGAATTCGGTAAGTCGTGTTTTGCAATTTATTCTACGCCTCCTAATTTTTCTTATTCTAAGGCTAAGGATATATTAGTGCATCTTATTGATTACTATAAAACTACGGAAGGAAATATCCGCACTGAGATGAAAGCACGTTTAGCCTTATCTTTGGCAAAAGCTGCGGCAATTCCTTATGGATATGTGCTTGACATCAAAGCTATGAGTGAGATGGTTGATGATTTGTTTGCCTGTCAAAATCACAATTTCACGGAAGACGGTAAGGCTATATTGTATATTCTTAAATTTGAGGATATTAATACATGGTTTTAAATACAAAAACAAGATGTCTGTATCAGTAAAAAATATAACGAAACACTACGGCTCACAAAAGGCTTTGAACAGTGTTACATTTGAACTCAAAAGCGGTGATATTTGCGGTTTCTTGGGACCTAACGGTGCCGGCAAATCAACGTTGATGAAGATTATAACCGGTTTTATTAAGGACTACACCGGAGAAGTTTTAGTGGAAGGTGTGAATGTTGCGGAATCTTCAATAGAGGCAAAACGTCTTATCGGTTATTTGTCGGAACATAATCCGCTTTATCCTGAGATGTATATCTCCGAGTATTTGGAATACGTTGCGGGAATTTATAAAAAGGGTAATCGTTCAGAGAAGATAAAGGAAATAATTCAACTCACCGGTTTAGCGTCCGAACATAAAAAGAAAATCGGTCAACTTTCAAAAGGTTATCGGCAAAGGGTTGGACTTGCGCAGGCTTTGGTGCACGATCCGCAAGTACTTATATTGGATGAACCTATGACAGGACTGGATCCTAATCAATTGGAGGACATCCGCAATTTAATTAAAACCGTCGGAAGTGATAAAACGATACTGCTTTCTACTCATATAATGCAAGAAGTTGAGGCTATTTGTAATCGTATAATCGTTATCAACAAAGGGGAAATTGTTGCCGACAAGCCTAAGGCGGATTTTCATCACGGGAATTTTAAAGGAATGACTATTAAAGTGCGTTTTGCAGATAATGTTGATATATCATGGCTTGAAACCATTGAAGGTGTGCGTTCATTGACACATTCGGACGACGGTTCTTACCTGATTCTTTCAAATACCGACTTGCGCACGGATTTATTTAATGCTGCCGCCCTACATAATTCTCCAATCGTTGAACTCAAAGCCGAAGAACAATCGCTTGAAGATGTGTTCAAAGAATTAACGTTATGAAACTTATTGCGCTTTAACCGGACACCATTGATGTATAAAGAAAATATACTTTTAACCAAAATAAAGTTACGAAGTCAGGAAAAAATTTGGTAGTCTGAAAATCATTTTCTTACTTTGCAGAGGATTCAATCGTTATTGTCGTTTTCTTTGAGGTTAGCCATAATGGGGTTTCGAGTTTTCGGAATACGACAAAATCAGAGTTTATCCATGTAAATGAATTTTTTAACAAATAAATAGTACGTATAAGATAAAACAAAAAGAGTGCTAATAGGCACAATATAAAAGACATATAAAAATAGCGAATTACTTGCTATTCTTGAATCTCGATTTTCCACAATTCTAACCTCAAAAGAGGACTATCTCAAGAATAAGTTAGTGAAACGCCACCGTGTGTGGCGTGGATCAACTTGCCAGGGATAGAGGCGTGGAAACCTGAGATTCAGACAGGTTGTTTCCACGCTATTTTTATTGTCAAAAATTGAAAAAGGGTCAATGAAAAATAAAAGGAGTTGCCGATAGCCGATAAAGTGGAGGCAAAATTAATAAAACTTTCCGCAAAAGGGCGGAAGTAAAGCAAAAAGTATTATGACAAATTTAAATTTTAACACGCAGAAGTACAACAGTGTAATGCCACTTTTGATGAATTACACACCAAGTACAAAAATTGAAGAATGCGATGCTTCTCAAAACTTAATGTATGACTATTTGAAACAGATTATTCCTATTGAGATGAAGATTGTAGGAACAAAATCGTTAAAAACTTCTCAGACGAGAGTTAAGAATTCTGCTGTTGGTTGTGGTTATGTTAATCATCCAGATAGAAAAAACGAAATTGATGACCAAAAAAATGCCTAACAAGTGATTCTCATCATTACCAACAAAGAAGATGTTCA
This sequence comes from Culturomica sp., assembly GCA_031262745.1. GTDB lineage: Bacteria > Bacteroidota > Bacteroidia > Bacteroidales > Marinifilaceae > JAISHE01. The sequence continues at coordinate 17,093 of JAISHE010000038.1, forward strand.
CCCAACGCCCGTGATTGAGTATTTAAGCGAAAAGCAAATACCTGTTTTTCGCTTGAATACTGAATCGTTACTCTCTGATTATCAATTTAATTGGTGGTGCAATGATACTGAAACTGATTTTTACATTAAAAACACAAAAAACGGCTTGGAGTTGAAAGGCAGTGAAATTACTGCTGTTTGGGAACGCCGCCCAGAACTTCCCAAAGAATTGCCGATAGATAATATTCCCGAAATCAATGAACATAATTTGAAAGAGGCTCGCGGTTTTCTTTCATTTTTGCGTTATTTCCTAAAAGATGTTTATTCAATTGGTAGTATTGTTTTCGACAAAGTAAGTGCCTCGAAAATGCTTCAATTAAAAACAGCGCAAGACTTGGGAATAACTATTCCTGCAACTTGTTTTTCCAACCGAAAAGAAGATATTGTCAATTTTGCAAAAAACCATGAATATGTTATACTTAAATCTATCGAAAACGATAATATTTGGTTGAACGATGAACACGAATATCTGTTTTATGCCCAAAAGGTAAAATCTTCGTTACTTTCCGAGAATCCCGATGAAATGTTCTCTCAAACTGTCAATTATGTGCAAAACTATATTGAAAAACAGTTTGAACTTCGGATAACGGCATTACGTTACAACCAAATTTTTGCTTGCAAAATTGATTCTCAAATTTTGGACGAAGACAAAGGTAAAATTGATTGGCGACAAGGATACGATTACGGTCTGAAATATGAGCCGTTTGAGTTGCCGAAAAAAATCTATCATTTTTGTTCAATGTATTTGGAAAAAATGAATCTAAACTTTGGCTGTTTTGATATGATTGTAACTCCTGAAAACGAATATGTTTTTTTAGAATGTAATCCTAACGGTCAATGGTTGTGGATTGAATTTGAAACAGGAATGAAAATATCGGTGGCAATTGCTGATACGTTAAGCAGTAGTATTGCTAAACTTACAACTGAAAACTCAAAAGAAATGTCACGGATATTATCAATTAAAGAATTGTACAAAAATGAATAATGAAATCAAAAACACATTGGATTTTATAAATAAAGTAATGCAACAAGGGCAGAAAGAATACAAACCCTTTTTTGCTTTTTTGCAGCGATTCGAGGAGTTACGTAAAAAAACAGAAGCGAAATCACCATATCATATAAATGTTATTGATGAACTTCACGCCAACGAAAATGCCCACAGTCGTATTTTAGCGAAACTTTTGCAACAAAAAACGGTTTATAACCGATTTGAGATATTGGAAAGTTTTATTGAATATATGACCGAACAAAAATCAGCTTCATTCTACAAACTCAAAATTGAAAGTCCGATAATAACGCAGGAAACAGAACGTATTGACTTGTGGATTAGAGATAAAACATACTCAATAATCATTGAAAACAAAATACATTATGCAGGCGACCAAGAACGGCGATTAGAGCGTTACATTGACAAAACCATAGAAAAAGGTTTCAGTATCGAAAAAATTTTTGTTGTATATTTATCGCCTCGGCGCGAGGAGCCTGATTTACAAAGTTGGGGAAAATACAAGAACGAGTTTAGAGAACGATATTTGAATTTAAGTTTTAGCAACGATATTTTGCATTGGCTCAAAGAAAAAGTATTGCCTAATGTGCGACTGAAAGATGTATTTTTACGAAGTGCAATCGAACAATATATAGACCATTTGGAAGGAATTTTTGATTTAAGAACAATAAACAATAAAGTAAATATGGAATTACGAGATTTTATCAAACAAGAATTGGGGTTAAGTGGTACTCCGACAGAAAACATTGCCAAATTAACGGCTAAACAGAAAGAAATCAATAAGCTAAATAATCAAATCAGCTTACTGATAGATGAAACTATAAAGGAATCCGATAAACCGTTTTTTAAAGAATGGCAAAAAGAATCATCTGAAAAATACCCTGATTTACAAAGCGTTTACGAAGAAGCAAGAAGAATGGGCTTTATTGTTCCTATTGACAATTCTACTTCCGTAAGAGTTTCCATATCATTTGATAATCAGCTGTACTGTCAAATAGATATGGATATTTTTGAGAATCAAAATTTGCCTGAAAGTGTGAGAGAAAAAACAAAATATTTGCTTCCACGCAAAAACAACAATAATCAAATTTGGAAATACTTTGATAGATTTGATTATGACAGCGTTTTCAAATGCTTCCAAGAAGTGATGAAAACTCTAACAGAAAAATAAAATGGGAAAAACTTTTAGATGTTGGCTAATAGCCAATTTTGAAATCATAATGTATGTGCTACTGTTGATTATAAGCGCAATACTGTTATTTGGCACTTTAGATTTGGAAATTGCATTTGCTTTCAAACTGTTTGTATATTCCGCATTGATTGCAGGTATGCTATCTCTTCCTACAAACAGAGGGTCTATTCAATTCGGAAAATATTTGTTTTTAGTCGGATTTGGAATACTTATGACAATAGGTGTGACAATAGGTGCGAAAAATGACCCTGAATATGCCAATTCTGTAATGCTGAGTCCGATAATCAACAAATTTTGGACTGTTTTTATAATAGCCTCAGTCATAAGTGTTTTTGTTGCTGTTTATACATATATCAATATTGACGAAGTACTTTCCCGAAGAATGTTGTGGCGAAACAGCAATGTGAGTATTTTTGAATATTCTTTGTTATATACATTAGATAGATTTTGCAATATTTCTTTATCAATAGTTGTATCTACATTTTGGCTATGGTCATTAATTGCTTTGATTAAATACATATAAAAAGAAGACCTGCATACAACTGGCGGTTTTGCGTGAGTGGAGGTGTACGTCCGCAGAAGCATTTGTGGGAATTTGTAAGGAACAAATTATCTCAACCAAAAGAGACGATTGCACCAGTCATAAACGATCAACCTGACGTTTATGACCAACTTGAGAAACTCGCAAAATTGAAAGAAAAAGGCATTTTGACACAGGAAGAATTTGACATACAAAAGAAGAAACTACTTAATATATGACAAGGAAAGGTAGCCTCCGACAGAGGTTTGTCAAACCGAAAAGGCAAGCCTGAGGTTTGCTTATAATCAAGGCAGTTTTCCAAATGGGAAAGTTTAGCAGAAATGGGTAAGAATACAACATTGATAAAGAAGCAAATAGAAAATCTTTCATTAGCAGATTTCAAGTTGTAATAAAGTACTATAGATTTAAGAAATTACGCAACGGAAAACAACGAAAGTATTGTCGGTAAATGCCGGAATGCTACAATTGACAAATCAAATTTTATCTATTCTATTAGCGTGATACTCCTTTGCTATTGCAATGGCACGCTGTAACTTTTCGCTCAATAATTTTTTATCGGGCAATTGCGTGTAGTATTGCGCTACTCTAATGCTATTGTCGTCAAGCATTAGATATTCAATGTGTTCGGTATTGCCTTCCGAACAAAGAATTAAGCCTATGGGCGATTCTTCGCCCTCCATTCGCTCGTTTTTATTTAGATACCTCAAATACAGCAACATCTGTCCTTCGTGTTCGGGTTTAAATTTGCCGAGTTTCAAATCAATGGCTACTAAACGGCGCAACTTCCTGTGATAGAACAACAGATCTATGTAGTAATCGGTAGAATCAATCGTTATTCGTTTTTGTCTATCCAAAAACGCAAAATCCGTACCCAATTCTTTGATGAATGATTGTATTTGAATTAAAATAGCATCTTCCAAGTCTTTTTCGCTATACACATCGGTCAATCCGAGCATATCCAAAAAATAATCGCTGCGAAAAACGATGTTTGGCGTGAGCGCATTAGTCCCTTTTACTTTTGCAAGTTCCTGTTTAATAACTTCTTCCGGCTTTTTGCTCAATGCTGTTAATTCGTAAAGTTGGTGGTCTATTTTTTCGTTCAATGTTCGCGTATCCCAATGTTCTAACCGACACATTTCCATATAGAACGCTCGTTTTAATTCATCGTCAATGCTCATCAACGACCGTAAATGCGTCCACGTTAATTGGGTACTCACTGCGTACAGAATTTCATCTTCGGAAAAAGTGTACGCACTGCGTACACAATGTTGAAGTTTATAAAATCCCCAACCTTTTCCGTATTTTTCGACAAGTGCAACGGCAAGATTTTTAATTATTTGCTTCCCGTATTCGGCTCTTTTATTGAACAAAACATCTTCTTTGATACGTTTACCAATCTGCCAATGCAACATACAGGCTTCTGCATTTATTGTCGTAGCCAATCGCTGACGGGTGTTCTCTATCAGCGAACAAACATCATTGTAAAGTTTGTTTTCAACTTGCTGCTCAGGTAAAGCATCTATTTTTTCGATGTCTTTATTCATTCTATACTCTGTTTCTTAATGCTTTATAAAAGATTGCGATTACAAAGTTACACAAATATTTTAATGTGCAATTTTTCCCGTCGTTTTCCATTCTGGCAACCGTATGAAATTTTGTCATTTTTGTAATTGCCTGATAATAAGATTGAAAAATTACCACTAAGTCTCTGTTTAGCGAAGCATCTCGCAAAAGTAAATTTCTAATTCACAATGTAAAATGAATAGTTTACTGATTTGTCAAACCGAATAAACAAGCCTAAGGTCTGCAAGGAAATACACATAACCAAGTTAAAAACTATTGATGTAATTCCCTTTTTATAAAATTCTCAAGCACTTTCTTTTCCGGTAATTTGACAAGATATTGGGATATAAATAGCTGGTTATATGCATTGGTAATTTGGCGGTTACCGGCTGCCACAAGCTGTAATTGTGAAAATTGAAGTAAGCGGAACAAAGTGAGGATTAATTGAACCATACGAACTTATTGCGCTTTAACCGGAGTGATAAGCGGTGTATAGTTATTTATAATAGGTAGGAAGGTATCTCTTTTTATTCGTCGCATGTTGTTACTATCTCTTTTTAACTGTCTCCTACGTTTTGCTTCTTCTGCCTTAGCAAATTCTTCTTCTTTTTGTTGTTGCATGTTAGCGAGAAAATTCGACCATTTTAAAGCATCTTTTTTAAGATATAAATCTGTTGTAATATCTTCGCATGAAGATAGAAAATCATTGGTGAAGTTGATATATTCTTCGGAAGGAGAGTAACTTTCGTCATATTTTTTATGCTTTTCAGGATAGGCTGCAAGCGAAGCAAATAACTTATGGTAATTGTTTTTAAGTACTTCATTTATAAAATCTTCATTTAAGTTTAGAATTTCAAGAGAATCCATATAATTATTTTCCGACCGTTTCATAATTCTTAAAAACGTTGCTTCGCTGTAAATGTATTCGCTTTCGGAAAATGTTTTAAGATATTTCCCATTTAAGATTTCGTTTAATAAAGCACCTTTCCCGTAGAACTCGGCACCGAAATTAGTGCTATCAAGGTTAATATATACTTGAAAATCATGATTTTCCTTTAAATACATCGGAAGCATGAATTTTCCGAATTGTAAAATTGCGGGTGATTCGCCTGAGAATTTTCGGTTGAAAAACGAAGCTGTTCCTAATTCATCAAGTGTGATAATGTGATTATTACCGCTGTATGAGAGTGTTAAAGGCGTTGATGGGTGATGACCTTCAATTATGAATTCAATAACAATTCCGCTATCTTTTGCGCAAGAACAAACGATGATAATTGCACAAAATCCTAATACAATCTTTTTAACAATTATCATGAAACTGTTTATGTGGCAGTTCCTACAAATCGACAAACCTGTAAAATTCATTTTATAATGAAGAACCTTTTGCAATGTTCGTCAAAAAAAATGATATATGCAAGTGATTTTCAAAAAGTTTGGCGTATAGTAATAGAATAAATCAGTATATGATTAAAAATTATGTTCCAAACATACGGATGTGCAACCGACTCTACTGCCTTTTGCAAGTGGAGGGTTTAGTTTACTTACTTTTATCCGTGCATATTCTAATTGCGGGAATTTAGCCGAAAGACTGTCCATAATTCTTTTTGCAACATTTTCTAAAAGATTGGAATTGATTTTCATTTCTTTGTCGACAATTTCATATACTTCCTGATAATTTAACGCATCTTCGATATTATCTGAATTTGCAGCTGCTTCACAATTATAATGAAGGCACACTTGCACTTTAAATTTGTTGCCCACTTTGCGTTCAGTTTCAAAACATCCGTGTCCGGCAAAAAACTCCATGTCTTCTATTTCAATAATTCCTTTCATATTCCTTTAATTTCAAAGTCGATGCAATTTATATCTAATCGTATCAGGAACAGGTTGCGCCTGATTTTCTTTTCTCAATATTTCAAATATAACCGGTATCTCCCAATAAACCGACACTGCTTTGCCGTCTCTTTTAAATGGTTGCCACTTAGGCATTTCGATAATCAGTCGTTTGGCTTCATCGTCGAGTAGAGGATGTACCTTTTTGATAATTTTAACGCTATCAATTGTTCCTTCCGATGTGATCATAAATCTCACAACCACATCACCCTCAATATCCCTGTCAAATGCTTCCTTGGGATAACGTAGATTTTCAAACATGTAATCACGGGCGTTTTGATAGTTGAAAGGCAGAGGAGCAATAGTGGAACTTGCCGAACTGTCGGCTGTTATAAACAAAACACCTAATAAAATAGCATGTAACATATCGACAAAGATAAGTTTTTTCTTACTTTTGTTGATGTATAAACAAAAAAATCGGACAATATGAAAGTTTTGTTACTTGGTAGCGGTGGTCGTGAACACGCATTGGCGTGGAAAATTATTCAAAGTGAAAAACTGGAAAAACTATTTGTCGCTCCCGGTAATGCCGGCACCGGCATTATTGCGGAGAATGTGGATTTAAATCCGAATGATTTTCCGGCAGTTGCCGATTTTATTGAAAAAGAAAAAGTGGACATGCTTATCGTGGGACCGGAAGAACCGCTTGTACTTGGTATAGGAAATTATTTTGAAGGTGATAAGCGTTTTGATAGATTGATGATTATTGCTCCGAGTAGGGAAGGGGCTGTTTTGGAAGGTAGCAAGGATTTTGCTAAAGAGTTTATGTATCGGCACAATATACCTACGGCAGCTTATAAATCGGTTACCTACGATAATTTGACGGAAGGAATTGAATTCCTGCGCACTCTCAAACCTCCTTATGTGTTGAAAGCCGACGGGTTAGCTGCCGGTAAAGGCGTTTTGATAATCGATGACTTGCATGAAGCGGAAGAAGAACTGAAAGATATGTTGCAAGGAAAGTTCGGCAAAGCAAGTGAAAAAGTTGTGATTGAAGAATATCTCACGGGCATTGAAATATCCGTGTTTGCATTGACCGATGGAATATCCTATAAAATTCTCGGTTCTGCCAAGGACTACAAACGTATAGGCAACGGCGACACCGGCTTAAACACCGGCGGAATGGGTGCCGTTTCACCGGTGCCGTTTGCGGTTGAGGCATTCAATAAGAAAGTAGAAGAACGAATAATAAAACCCACTATAGAAGGATTTAAAAAAGACGGAATCAAATACAAAGGTTTTGTATTTTTCGGTTTAATGAACGACAACGGCGAACCGAAAGTGATTGAATACAATGTGCGAATGGGAGATCCGGAAACGGAAGTAATCATGCCGCGATTGAAAACCGACTTGCTCACATTGTTTGAAGCTGTTGCAAATAAAGAATTGGATAAAGCGGAATTTGATATGGATAATCGTTATTGCACAACGGTTATGTTGGTATCTGCCGGCTATCCGGGTAGCTACGAAAAAGGTAAGCCCATAACAATCGGAGAAATAAAGGGGAGCATTGTTTTCCACGCAGGTACAAAATTTTCTTCCGACGGTAAAGTTGTTACCAACGGCGGACGTGTGATTACAGTAAGTTCCTACGGCAACACCATTGAAGAAGCACTCTCCTTATCCTATAATAATGTAGATAAGATTGATTTTGAAGGCAAAACATTCCGCACCGACATCGGTCGAGACTTGCTGAAATAATTGAATATATGGTTTTAGATAACTTTTTTAGAACGAGGAAACTATATATGCTCATTGCATATCCGCTACTACTTGCAATATTAGCTCTTTTTGCAGGCGCCGAATATGCGTGGATAAAAGCAGGTATTCTATTGGTCATTAGTTATGTAATAGTATATGGAGTGCATATCTACAATCCGTTATCACAATTTTCAACATTGCCGGCAACGATTTTTCTATTAATATCGGCAAGTATAATACATAGTGCGTTTGATATTAGGATTTTTGTTGCGCTTTTCTTGTTTTCACTTGCTTTTATGAACATGCAAAGAGCCATTTATGTCCATACCAATGCCAATATCTTCAATTTCGGTTTCTTCATGCTGCTTGCGGTGATTTGCTTTCCTAAACTGTTGCCGCTACTTGTATGGTCGCTGCTTGTTTTATTTATAACCGGTCGTTCCGCCTTCAGAGATATACTTGCTTTATTGCTCGGCTTTATTTCAGTAGGAATTTTTGTGTATTTTTTTGAATATTGGTACGGCTATAACAATAGCATTTTCTACACATTTATCGGGCAACTGTATGCAAATAATAAAATCCTTACACCGCATTACACATTTTGGATTGCAGCCGGATTGTTCGCACTTGTCTTAATATTCGCATCAGGTGCTATTTCCCGCTACTATACTCTTTCGGTCATCAACCAGAGACGCAGCATTTCAATGTTGCTTTCGTTGCTATTATTCCTGTTGATTTCTATTTTTGTCGTGCCGGGTATTGAAAGCGAATACATTTATTTTATTGCATTGCCGATTTCCTATTATTTTGCACGATACTTTCTTATTCAAAAAACAAAATACAAAGCAGATATTCTTTTTGTTCTACTTATTATAGGAAGTGCACTGCTTTATATTTGATCACATTTCAAATTCCAGCATCTCACCTTTCACACTGTCATCAAATAATCCCTTGTCATAAACTATTCTGCCGTTGACTAAGGTCGTTTGCACTTTGTAGTTGAGTGATACTCCTTCAAGTGGCGACCATCCGCATTTGTAAAGGATGTTACTTTTGTCCACAGTCCACGCTTCTTTCTTGAAGATGCAAATGTCGGCTTTATATCCCGTGCGCAGAAATCCACGTTTGGTGATACGAAACAGTTTTGCCGGCGTATGCGACATGCGTTCAACAATGGTTGTGAATGTAGTTTCACCTCTTTCTGCCAATTCAAGCATAACGGCAAGAGAATGTTGAACCATCGGTGCACCGCTTGCAGCTTTGGTGTAGATGCCGGATTTTTCTTCTATTGTATGCGGCGCATGATCGGTAGCAACCACATCAATTATTCCTCCGTTGACAGCCTTTAATAAGGCTTGACGGTCGCTTTCCTTTTTTATTGCGGGATTGCATTTCACGAAATTACCTTTTTCCTTATATGCACTGTCATTGAACCAAAGATGTTGAACACAGGCTTCTCCGGTAATTCGTTTTGAAGAAAGATCTCCCTTGTCCAGCAAATTGATTTCTTCCTCAGTAGTCAAGTGCAGGATATGCAAACGGTTATTATATTTGCGTGCAAGTTCCACAGCAAGTCGGCTGCTTTTCAAACAGGCTTCTCTGCTTCTTATCAACGGATGACATTCCGGCGGAATATTATCACCGTATATAGAGCGGAAGTGCTGCAAATTATGTTCGATTATGTCGTTATCTTCACAATGAGTAGCAATAATCAAAGGTGATTCGGCAAAAATCCGTTCAAGATTTTTTCTATCATCTATCAGCAAATTGCCTGTTGATGAACCCATAAAAACCTTTAATACGCATATTGATACCGGATAGGCATGTCTAATGTCGTAAAAATTGTCATTAGCAGCACCGAGATAAAAAGAATAATTCACAAGCGACTTTTCGGCACCAATTTCCTGCCTGTCGTGCATTGATGCAAGTGTTGTGGTTGGCGGAATAACGTTTGGCATATCCATAAATGATGTAACGCCACCTGCTGCTGCCGCTCTGCTGCCCTCTGCCATGTCGCCTTTATGGGTTAGACCCGGTTCGCGAAAATGTACATGGTCATCAATAACTCCGGGTATTACATACATCCCTTCGGCATCAATCACTTTACATTCATCCAATTCTCTTTCATTGGCTTTATCCGTGATTGATACGATTGTGTCATTTTCAACAATGATATCCGCACGAAAAGTTTTACCTTCGTTTACAAGTGTTCCGTTGATTATCGCAGTTTTCATAAAAATCTCCTATCGTTTATAGAGAAATGGTTGTTATTATTAATTGTATGGGTTTCAAAATCCCCCTAACTCTTTCTCTTAAAAATACTTCTTAATTTCATCATAATCACACCCCAAAAAGCTTCATTAAAAATACCCCCGCTCATTTTTGATGTGCCGAGAGTGCGATCTGTAAAGATTATAGGCACTTCCACAATTTTAAACTTCTTTGTCCATGCCGTAAATTTCATTTCAATCTGAAAGGCATAACCTTTAAATCGTATATTGTCAAAATTAATATTTTCCAATACTTTGCGTGTATAACATACAAATCCGGCAGTGGCATCATGTATTTTCATGCCGGTGATTAAACTCACGTATTTGGAAGCGAAGTAGGACATCAACACTCTGCCCATGGGCCAGTTGACAACGTTCACACCTTTCACATAGCGGGAACCTATCGACATATCCGCACCTTCTATGCAAGCATCGTAAAGCTTTATCAAATCCTTAGGGTCATGTGAAAAATCCGCATCCATTTCAAAAATATATTCGTAGCCTTTTTCCAAACCCCATTTGAAACCTGCAATGTAGGCAGTGCCGAGTCCTTGTTTACCCTCACGTTCAATCAAATGTAAACATTCAAATTCATCTTGTAGATTTCTCACAATTCCTGCCGTGCCGTCGGGTGATTTGTCATCTATTATCAGAATCTCAAATTTAGGCTCCAAAGAAAGAACGAACCTTATGATATGCTCAATATTTTCCTTTTCGTTGTAAGTGGGTATTATGACTAATCTATTATATTCCATCTTACTATAAATATTCAATGACTTGTTCCAACTTATTGCCTCTTGAACCTTTCACAAAGACGTATGACGATCTTATGGGATTATTTTTCAAATATTCGTTTAATTCGGCGGTTGAATTGAAATGCGAGGAATTATCGGCTTTATAAAAATCGAAACCTTTACCTATTAGAAATATCTTTGCAAGCTTCATGCTATTGAGCATTTCAGCTACCTCTTCATGAAATCGTCGGCTTTCATCTCCGAGTTCAAACATTTCTCCGAGTATAACCGCCTTATTTTCGTGTTGAAATCCGGAAAAATTGTCAAGTGCAACACGCATACTGCTCGGATTAGCATTGTAAGCATCCAGAATAATTGTGTTAGTCGCCGTTTTGATGATTTGCGACCGCATATTGTCCGGTGTGTACTCCTCAATAGCAGTGCGAATTTCTTCGGTTGATAAGTTGAAATAATTGCCTACAGCAGCAGCTGCCATTGCATTTGAAAAATTGTAACCACCTGTGAGTTGTGTTTTCACATACATATCGCCCTTCAAAGTTTTGAGAGTGAACACCAAATAAGGAATAGTTTGTTTTACTTCACCTTTTGTAAGTGCTTCCTTTGTGCCGTAGGTAATGCGCTTGCTGCCTTCCGACATTGACATCAGAAGCGGATCATCGATATTCACAAAAACAACGCCGTCGTTTCCGATAACAAAATCATAAAGTTCTTTTTTTGTAGACTTGATATTCTCAAAACTGCCGAATCCTTGCAAATGTGCCGACCCGATATTAGTGATGATGCCGTAATTAGGCTCGGCAATCCGGCATAGTTCGCCTATTTCGTGCGGATGATTTGCACCCATTTCAACGATACCTATTTCGGTACTTTCATCCATGTTCAAAAGAGTTAACGGCACTCCTATATGATTGTTTAAATTTCCTTTGGTGGCTTGCGTGTTAAACTTAGCGGAAAGCACGGCATTACACAATTCCTTAGTCGTTGTTTTCCCGTTGGTACCTGTTATTCCGATTATCGGCAAATTCAATTCCCGTCTGTGAAAAAGTGCGATTTCTTGAAGAAATCTCAGAGTGTCGTCAACCACCACACATCTTTCATCCGTCTTGAAATCGGCATCATCAATAAAAACCGTTTCCGCACCGGCTTCCAAAGCCTGCTGTGCAAAACGGTTACCATTGAAATTATCGCCTTTAAGGGCAATGAACACATCCCCCTTTTGCAACTGTCTTGTGTCTGTTGAAGCTCTGCGACCTTTTATGTATTGAAAGTATAAATCCTTTATTTCCATCAAAGGTATTATATCCGGACTTGATTTATTTTTTCTTGATATTCATCCCGCCTATCTGACTCATTGCACAGCGGAAACCTATATCATTTGTAGATTTCTTTTGATTCAGGAAACGGCGTGTACCGGGTTGCAACCAATAAGCCATATCTTTCCATGAACCACCTTTATAAACGCGTGCTTCATCGTCAATTAGACTTGTTACCTCATTAGCATTTTTGAGATACATATCGTCGGAACTTCTTGAATCGTCCGCACGCCAATCGGTACCGTCGGATATCCTTGATTTCAAATCGCCGTCATCATAATTACGATTGTCCGCAGTTCTGTAGTTTTCTCTCAAAGCCAACTCCGCATCAGTCTGCAATCTGTGGCGCATGTGCCCCAAACTGTCTTTCGGAGCTAAATTACCATCCTGATCAAGCAATGGAGTTGTGAACACATTGCCGCGATAAGGATTAAACGAAGCCACATCTTGAGATGAAAGAGGTCTGTAAATATCTGCCACCCATTCGTTAACGTTACCTGCCATATCATAAAGTCCGAAATCGTTGGGCCAGAAAGATTTCACGGGAGCAGTGTAGTCATAACCGTCATTAGCATGTTCGCCGCCCACACCCATATAATCAGCCGTACCTCTAACGAAATTAGCCATAAACCGTCCTCTGTATCTCTTTTCGGGATTGCGCAACCAAGGACCTTTCCAAGGATACAAATTACCTTCGGTAACTCGTTCTCTGTCTAAATCGGCATTTGTTCCGTAAGCTGCATATTCCCATTCGGCTTCGGTAGGAAGTCTGTAATCCGCAAGCAAAATACCGTCGTCCCATGTAACGGCACCTCCTTTATATTTGGGATTTAGGGTTCCTGTATACTGACCGGCTAAATAAGCCTCAGTATTAAAACTGTTTTCATCTTTTTGATTTTCCGGATCATGAACTAAAACGCCGGCATTAATAAGCAATTGTTCGTTCACTCGGTCGGTACGCCATTTGCAAAACTCATCCACCTGTTCCCAACTCACGCCCACCACCGGATAGCTCCTGTATGAAGGGAAATGAAGATAATTTTTCACCATCGGTTCGTTGTAAGCCAACTGTTCGCGCCACACCAAAGAATCCGGTACCGCTCTTTGTTTCACTTCGGGGTAACTTATATAAACTCTGCCGAGCCAGTCAAGATATTCAAGCCAATCAACATTGCGCACTTCATGTTCATCTATATAAAAAGATGCCACAGTAACCTGTCGGGGAGCATTATTCCAATCGCTCATCACATCATCTTCTCTTTGTCCCATAGTGAAAGTGCCTCCGGGTATAAAAATCAAACCGGGTCCGGCTTTCGGCAATTTATTCGTTTTATTATAGGCTACTGTATTCCCATTCTCCGGATCATTATATGTCCAACCTGTGGATGTTGACTTTTCCTTACCGAATCCGAGTAAATTCTTTACTTTCTGACAAGATGATAGTGAAAGCAATAATAAACAACATACACCTAAAAATAGAAACTGTCTTTTCATGCAAAAATGGTTTTTTAAATGAATTACAAATATAGATAAATTTGTTTTCATGGAATTAAAATCACATAATTTTTTATACTAAGCGGCGATTATTCAATGTTTTTTATTAATCTTGCACGATTATTTGATATTTAAGTATGAAAATTAGAACAGGTATAGGCATTGATGTTCATCGATTGGAGACGGGTTTACCTCTTTGGTTGGGTGGTGTGAAAATTCCGAGCGACAAAGGTTGTGTGGCTCATTCCGATGGTGATGTTTTGATCCATGCAATTTGTGATGCTCTGCTCGGAGCTGCGGGAATGAGAGACATCGGTTATTTTTTCCCCGACAATTCACCTGCCTACAAAGGTATCGACAGCAAAATACTTCTCAAAAAAACTATGGACACACTCTCATCCAACGGTTTTGCCGTGAGTAACGTTGACAGTGTCATTTGCTTGCAGCAACCTAAACTGAAAGATTACATCATAGACATGCGCGAATGTTTGGCGGAAATTATGGAACTCGGTGTTGACGATATTGCCGTGAAAGCCACCACCACAGAGCAACTCGGCTTTGAGGGCAGGGAAGAAGGCATCTCCGCTTATGCCACCGCCCTCATCTATAAACTATGAGCTGACTTCTCCAGCAACCTCCTTCAGGTCTTGTACGGGCGTATGGCATACGCCCAAAATGACCGACGTTGTAACGGATTGTAGGGGCGTCGCATGCAACGCCCAAAAACACATATCACCAACCACGTATACGGTGTATGCTGTTCCCTGCAGGTCAGTGACCTATGTACGAGTATTCCGGTGCAATGTCGTAGTTTTTAGTTACGACTTCAATAAACCAAGATGTAATAGTTTGAATTTCTAATTTATAGTATTCGCATAATTTTCCAAGCGGTCGTATGCGATACTGATATATTCGGGTTTGAACAAATCTCTTTTCCGTTCCGACCAATTTTGAACAGCAACTGTTGCATCTTCTTTGCTGATACCCGGGTTCTCTTTACGAATATAGTCCACCGAGGCAAGAACCTCCAATGCCAATGTCGATTGGAAGCCGGCGATTAGATTAGTCAATTTGACAACTCTTTTCCGTTTGTCGCTTGGTAGCCGATGAACATAATCACGAACCTCTTGAAATTTATCATATCTTAACTCTATTGGGTCGAAAGCCTTATTTGTCATTTGTTCAGTGCCACTAATATACTTGCCGTTTAAAGAGTGAACCATGTGACCGACCCCTTGTGAATATGGACCATATCTTCCTGCTTCGAATTTTAACCTGCGGAATTCAGGTTCTCCGAGCCGTTGATAGAAATAAGCCAACTTATTGGCTACGAAAATACTGACAGTCTCGCCGAGCAATTCATAATAGTACATAGCGTACATCATCATTGCCCTTGCATCGGTTAACTTCACTTCTCTATTGCTATCCTGCTTGATTAGGATTTCTCGAACCGCCGCATTGGGTTCATACACGACAACATTCACATCGCTAAGTGGAGAAAGATATTTTTCTATTAAACTTTTAACCTCGTCCCAATCGAGACCACCGTTCCCGCAACCGAGTGGCGGGAGAGCGATACTTTTGATACCACGCTCTTTGATTACTTCGACCAACGCTTTTAAGCCGGCTTCAACATATTCAATTTTGGATTTATGCTTCCAATCTTTTTTTGTGGGAAAATTAATGATGGTTTTTTTATCTCCCATCATAGTTTTTTCCTCGAAGACAAACATATTGCCGACCGCGATTTGATTGGCTTTACAGGCTGCATTGTAGGCGGCAAAGTTGTTGGGATATTGATCCTTAAATTGCAATGCAATCCCTTTACCCATCACGCCGACGGTATTAACGGTGTTGACAAGTGCTTCTGTGTTAGCGGAGAGCATATCTCCTGTTGTATACTTTATCATGGGTAATATAATTTTTGTTTTGTATCCACCTTAACCGAAATATCCAAACCCAATCGCTGAAGCATCGTCTCAACCTGTTCTTTCTTTTGCTGATTATAAACAGCAATGGATTTGATGCAGGCGACAGGCACATAATCCTTTACCAAAAACTCTGCCTGTTTTTTTCGCATCCTATCCAAATCTTCATCGTTGTTGTTCCAATATTGCGAAGAAACGACCTTCCAGTCGATCTTTTCCAAATCATCGACCGAATTGAAAAAAACAGTGAGGGTATTTTTTGCATGACCATCGGTAAAACACCATTTACCGGGGCAATGTTCTATTATGCTCTCAATAGAGCATACGATGAAAACTATATCTGCCTGAGGTCTCTTTTTAATCCCGCGATGCCCTGTCTTGATGTTTAATAGCATCGGCGAATGTCCTCCAAAGTAGAACGGAACATAATCACCGAGATTTCCTCCCGGCGGAACAATATTAGCGGGATAATCTTGTCTCTGGCTTATCAAGTCGCTATCTCCGATATTGATATAATCAGGATCTGCCAACTTGTGATTTTGCCTACACATACCGTTCCGGAGCAAATGCTCCAGATTGTCGAAATGAACCATCCTAAAGATTGGCTTTTGTAAATAATCGACAGGCATAGAAATAACGCTAACTCTCTTTGTTTTTACAAAAATACAAAAAAATAATCAACTTTACTCGTTACGCAATTTAATCATCTCCGTAGTTATGATAGCCCCACAAAAAAAGCAGATGAACTTCGTTCTTGCTTCATAAACCTCAAACACTTACTAAAAAAAGTTTAATCCGCTCGGACAAAAGTCCATCTGCTATATTCTAATCTCTATACTCTTTGGATGTTTCGCCGAACTTTGAATTGTACAAGTGAGACTTTGAATTGTACAAGCGAGCCAATGAATTGTACAAGTGAGTCCTTGAATTGTACAAGCGAGTCTTTGAATTGTATAAGCGAGCCACTCAATTGTGCAAGCGAATCTTTGAATTGTACAAGCGAACTGCTCGGAGACATAAATCTATAACTCAATTTTTCCATTATTGACCTAATTTAGCAGACAACGGACGGAATAGCCGTTCGACTTAGGGCGGATATTACGGTAGGTTGAAGACGAACCAGCGTACAGAGACCTGAACCACGCATAGGAATCATACTCTGATGACGACCACCAGAATCCGTAAGAACCAAAGTAGGCACCCCAGCAGCCACCCTGAAGTCCACTCCAACCACTACTATTAGTGCCACCCCAAGAGGTAGTCTTTAATTTACTACCGTAACCCGAGTCGCGATTCCAATGATCTCCGCTGCCATTTACCTGATCCTCAGGCATCCCAATAGATCTCTCCAAAGTCTTAAACTCTGCATCGCTCGGAACATGCCAACCGTCGGGGCAAATACCTTGCATATGACCACTACCGTCAGTAGCGTATTTTATATCGGTTGTATTTTCTCCATAAACAGTTTCCCGCCAATTATAAAGTCCTCCGTAAGTATCACAATTACTTTCATTATTATCATAGCATGTCCTTTGAATACCCACAGTATTTTGTGTACTTGTCCCTCCATTTACACGTTCACCTATATTCATATTCTTTGCCATCCAACACTGCTCGCCGATTTCTACTGTGGGATAAGATTGACCATCGCGAGAATCTTTAAAACAATCACCACACGTAGCAAATGATT
>JAISHE010000041.1 GCA_031262745.1 Culturomica sp.
ATCCGGCTTGTCGGCTGGTGAGGAGCGTAGCTCCCGTTCAACTATACAGCCTCCGACAGCTCCTACAAATATGCACAGCACACGGGCGTTGCATGCAACGCCCCTACGGGGACACCGCCAACACGGATTTTCCGAATGTACGGGCGTATGGCATACGCCCGATTATCTGCGCCCCCCTATCCCACCACAACTACACTACGCCATTTTAGGGCGTCAGCATGGAAAGTAAAAGAGAATAATGGCAAAATGTGGGATTGATAAAGCTCTTGCGACCATGCTCCGCTACGGAGCAATGCGGTGTAGAGCTTGTATTTACTGCGAAAACGCTGTTGGCTGCGACGTTGCAAACGAATTACGGCAGGCAGGAGCACATAACCCAGAAACGGCAAGCCCCGTTGCACGGCGTTGAGACAAAACGGCTTCAGTGTCAAATGTAAACTATCGCTGAGAAACGCTTGCAGTCGCCGTCCGAGCGAAAGCAGATGCGACTTATCATCCGTCCAAACAACCATATCGTCCATGTAGCGCACGTATGCCTTAACGTGCAAAGACTCCTTCAAATAATGGTCGGCGGCACCCAAATAGTGATTTGCAAAATATTGACTTGTCAAATTACCTATCGGCAGTCCCTTGCCGGTTTGAGTATGATAACTGTCTATAATACTATAAAATATCTTCAGCAGCAGATGTTCCTTGAAACAACGTGCCAACATCGTTTTCAAAATATTGTGGTCGATATTATCAAAATACTTGCGAACATCCAACTTCAAAAACCAACGATAGCAGCGGTGAAAATGATGTGCACGATTGAGGGCAGCAAAAGTGCCTTTGCCGAGACGACAGGCGTAGCTGTCGAATATCTGATAACGCTCAAAAACATCGTGGCAAACATTCATAATAGCGTGATGCAACACCCGTTCCGGAAAAGGTGCAGCGCATATTTGCCGCTCCTTAGGGTCGTAAATCTTAAAAAAGTGATAGTGTCCAACGTCAACGGTGCCGCTCAATATCTGGTTGCGCAGCAGCAACAAATTCTTATCCAAATCACGGCGATAATTTGCCACCTCTTTGCGCGCATCCTTACCTCTGCGGGCTTTCCAAAAAGCTAACCGCAGATTTTCAGGGTCGGCTATGCGTTCAAGCAAATGATTTTCCCGTTTCATCTATCGTAACTTCTTCGGTAGGTTGATAGTTAAGCAACCGTTCTATCATAATTTTACCGTACTTCTCCACCTTTTTAGTGCCGATGCCTTGCACGTCGGTTAATTTATTCGCTTTGATTTCGGGTAATTGAGCTATGCCGGCAAGTTCCTCATCCGTGAAAATGGCGTATGCCGGAACTGCTTCTTCCGTTGAAAGTTGCTTGCGTATTTCACGTAACTTTGAAAACACCGCAAATTCCTTTTCCCCTAACACTTGCTTGTAGTCAACCTTATTTTTGAAACTACCGGATGCTGCACCTTGTGTGCCCGAAACGTTGTTTAAGAGATAATTGACACAGAAACTCCAACCGCAAAAGCTTGCATTTTGGAAGAAATGTTTCTCCACTTCCAAAACTCGATTTGTTGCCAAAAACTTGTTGAGTTCCGCTTGCATCGTGCCTTCGTCACTCATTGGTATATTCACAATCTTTATCTGCATAATGTATATCTATTAAAATTAATTACAACAAAAGAAGCGGAATCTTCACCAAAAACGGCTACCAACACCGCTTCTCCTTGGGAAACAGACATCTTATTTCCCTAATATTCGCCCCGATTGCTCAGGGACAGGGTAACCGCCGGTTTACCTGTGCGGACATCCATCCTTTTCCTGTAAGCTACGGAAGCACCAAGCGGAAGCCCAGATTGTTGTTGCGATTGTCGGGGCTATTGTTGTTGCGATTAGCAACACGGCAGTTCGTGGCATTGTTGTTCCAACTACCACCACGATTCACGCGGTTGGAGCCTCTTCAGCGGAAACCCTTTTTTTGACAATGGGGCTTGCCCCATTGTTATTATTTGCAATGGGTTTAAACCCATTGTTAATTTTTTCTCCTCGTTTTGCCTTTTGCTGCGCTCGTCCCTCGCTTGCTTTACGGCAAAACTCGTTTGCTTACAGGAAAAGGACGGACATCCGACAGGAAAAACTACGGAAGCACCAAGCGGAAGCCCAGAATGCTGCGGCGATCGTCGGGGCTATTGCCGTGGCGAAAAGCAACACGGCAGCGCGCGGCATTGCCGTACCAACTACCACCACGATACACGCGGTAGGAGCCTGATGCAGCACCCTTAGGATTTGTCTGTGAACCGCTGCTATAGCTGCCATACCAATCGCTACACCATTCCCAAACATTTCCGCTCATATCATAAATGCCAAGTTCGTTGGGCTTCTTTCTTCCTACCGGATGTGTTTCATTACCGCTGTTAGAATCATACCAAGCCACGTCGCCTAACGTGTTACTGCCGCTGTATTCATAACCATTACTGCGACTGCCGCCGCGAGCCGCATATTCCCACTCCGCTTCCGTAGGTAAACGATAGTTCTTACCGGTGGCTGCATTCAGTTTTCTGATAAATTCTTGACAATCGTCCCAACTAACTTTCTCTACCGGCAAATTATCTCCTTTAAAGTAGCTCGGATTGCTACCCATCACGGCACGCCATTGCGCCTGAGTTACTTCATATTTACCTATCTTAAAATCACTCACTGTTACACTATGCACCGGTTTTTCATCATTATCTCCCGAAGAAGAACCCATCGTAAATGTACCTCCCTTCACGGCAATCATTTCAGGTTCACCCGGATGAGTGCGAGTTACTTGATTACTACGACTGTCGGTGAAATCACTGCCGACAGTGGCAGCAACAGCCTTAGGCTTTTTCGTGAAAGTTTTGTTTAAATTAGTAATCTTACCTTCCGAGATATTAACCATTGTTTCAAAAGTCTCATACTCCGAAGATGCCGGAACAAGCTTCACTTTCCTATCGCCGACAAGAACATCTTTAACAACGCAAGGCGTTTTCGACGTCTGCTCAATCCCGTCTATAACAACACTTGCATACACAGGATCAGTAACCACATTGAGCTTGCCGTAGATAGGCGTGAGCGGCGGAACAGACACCAATTTCTTTTCGCCATTCACAAGATTTACGCTCGTTTTAAAAGACACGTGAGAAGCCTTTTCCACTTCCACCGTGTGCATGCCCGCCTCCAAACGTCCTGCCCATTTGCCCTCGCCGCTTTGGTTGCCATCGATATAAACATAAGCTCCCGCAGGCGCATCCACTGCCACTTCCGCAAAGTTTGCAGAAAGTACGGCATTGTAAACCGCCTGCTCACCTGCCGAAACCGTAACAGTCGATTCCGCCTGTTTGTATAAATCCTTATAAACCGTGATTTGATAATTGCCCTTACGCAAAGGGAAAGTGGCGGGAGTTGTTCTCTCCTGACGCTTACCGTTGATATTAACATAAGCCCCCTGCTCCGGAGAAGAATTAACCGATAAACTGCCCATCGAAGAGCGTAAATTGGCAGTTAAATTACTGCTTTCCTCATTCTTGATTGTGAACACACCGCGCTCCGTCTCATAATCAACAACTTCAACCGTGTAGGTATACTGACCCGGAGCAAGCGTCATCGTCTTCGGTTGTGTGGAAATATAGTCGCTTTTTATTTCATTACCGTTTTGAGAGATTTTAAACAAAGACCCGTCAACATTGCTTTTCACCACCAAATAACCGTAGTTCAACGTTTCCTCTATACGGCTTATCTGCCTCCCGCTTTCGATTACCATCTTGTAGACCGTAGCCGGTTTCAACTGCATGGGCAAAAGATGGTTAACTATCGTGCCCGCAAGTTTATGAGTTATCGACAACTTCGTTGCCGTTGCAGGCGCATAAATCCAAAGACCGTTAGAGCAATCTATATCGCCGTTACCGACACTGCCGAAGTCGAACAACTGAAAGTCCTCACATTTCAAAGACGTTTCCACCTTGATTATGGCAAACAACTCGCCGTCGTTAAGATTCTTCTTCGGATAATTCAACTTCGCATCCATATCCATAGGAAACTCTTTAAACTCCGTGATTGTCATCTCCTGACTTCTAACACCAAAAGAAAAAAGGATTAAAAAAACTGAAAGTAATGATATTCGCATAATGTCTTGTAAATATATTTTTATCTTGACAAAACTATATATTCTTTCGTTATTTTCAAAACGTATGTGAAAAAAAGTACTTTTCTGTTTCCGACCCCCTCAGGTCGCTGACCTGAGGTTACGAAAATCAGGCTCTACGAGCCACCCCGACATCATAGGGCGGGTGTACCCACAAACTACAAAAGGCTGCCCATACGGACAGCCTCGAATATAATGTAAAAACAGAAAATTTTGCTTAAAGTGTATTCACATAAACAGCCAACTTGGATTTTAAGTTTGAAGCTTTGTTTTTGTGAATTACATTCACCTTAGCTAACTTATCCAACATTGACGTAACCTTAGGTAACAACTCCACAGCCACGCTTTTTTCGGTTGTGGCACGCAATTTTCTTACGGCATTTCTTGTGGTTTTACCGTAGTAGCGATTGTGGGCGTTTTTCTTTGCCGTTTGTCTAATTCTTTTTTCTGCTGACTTATGATTTGCCATTTTTTTGTTATATAAAATTTAACTTACCGTAGTCCGTACGAGAATCGAACTCGTGTTACAAGAATGAAAATCTTGTGTACTAACCCCTATACGAACGGACCATCGTTAGTCTTTTGCGGTTGCAAAGATAGTACTTCTTTCTTTCATACCAAAAAATTGAATAATTTTTTTTGGCAATGCGTATCTGCACGATTTATTGCATTTTATATATCTGATTACCAAAAAATCATGTAATTTTGAATGCTTAATAAAAACGATATGGGAAAACTTTATTTGGTGCCTACACCCGTCGGCAATTTGGAAGACATCACTCTCAGAGCACTGCGTATATTGAAAGAGGTGGATTTAATTCTTGCAGAAGACACACGCACAAGTTCCGTATTGTTAAAACATTATGCTATTCCCACTCCTCTTGCTTCCCATCATAAATTTAACGAACATAATCAGGTTGAAAATATTGCACGGCAAATAAGCGAAGGTAAAAATGTCGCACTGATAAGCGATGCCGGCACTCCGGGCATTTCCGATCCGGGCTTTTTACTCGTGCGCACCTGCATTGAACATGGCATTGAAACCGAGTGTCTACCCGGTGCAACGGCTTTCGTGCCGGCTTTGGTCAACTCCGGATTGCCGAGCGACAGATTTTGCTTCGAGGGATTTCTACCGCAAAAGAAAGGCAGGCAAAAGAAAATTTCGGAACTGCAGGCGGAAAAACGTACTATGATTTTTTACGAATCGCCCTACCGATTAGTGAAAGCATTAGAGCAATTTTCCGAAGTTTTCGGCGAGGAGCGACAAGTGTGCGTGGCAAGAGAAATCAGTAAAAAGTTTGAAGATTTCCAAAGAGGTACTCTTTCGGAAGTGTGCGCACATTACAAAGAAAAGGAACCAAAAGGCGAAATCGTGATAATCCTTGCCGGTGCGGATGCTTAGAAATCGTCAAGGTTTAGCTGCACATCAAGTTGCAATGCAAATTTTATAACCGCATCGGCGTTAAAATTAACCGTAGTCTCACCTTTATCGGATGTGTAGGCAGAAACGCTGATTACCAATTTCTTCGTTGCGGATAAATGATCAATATTACGAGTTGTCAACGTAATCTTATGTTCACTTTCTTGCGGCGTAACAACTTCGCCGTTAGCGTCAACATCAGGTGCATCCACAAATTTATCAACTACAATCGAATCTATTGCCACGTCGTTAGCATCCAACATGTAGATATAACCGGAAGAAAGTTCTATCGGTAAACCGTTTTCAGCTTTCACGGTTATGCTTGCTTCTTCTATTTTATCCAAATCGTCGGCATTAATATCCACATTATCCGTAGTATCGGAAAAACTCACACCACATAAACTTAACTTTAAAGGTATATCTATTTCAAGTCCGAGATTTATGAAAGCGTCGCTAATCATTCTCACATCATTTGCTTCGGGATTGACATAGATGCTACCGCTGTATTCGATTTTATCCTTAGGCGGTAGAGAAAGTAAAGCATTTATGTTGGAATTACCAACATTATATTCGCCCGTTTCCACAGTAGGTTCATCGCCACCGTCCCAACCGTTGAAACTAAGTATGAAATCATTTTTAGGATACAACTGCATACTTTTGCCGTCGCCATAAGCCGTGAGCTTCATGTCAATATCCACCGGTAGAGCCATTCCGTAATTTTCAACAACTAATCTCAATTTAGGATCGGCAAAGGCAAATGAGCCTTGAAAATATTGCCAAAAATCCACGTCCATATCAAATTCATCGGGCGAAATGCTTATCGGCTGCTGTAATCTCACCACGCCTTCAATCTCTTCGTATACAAAATTCTCAAAATCCAAATCAAAATAAAACGTCTTATCAAAAACATTATTAACATCCACATTTTGACCTTTGGGAATCACAAATTCAAATTCATAGTTAAACGTATTCGGTTTAGCCGACATGTCGAAAACAATGTTCTCCAAGTCAATCGTACCTTTATTTTGTTGCCCTTTGCTAATCTCTTGAAAAATTTCTACGGGAGTTCCGTCTGCAATATATTTCAAAGCCGGAATGCTGACACGAAATGTATAATTAAAAGGTAGAGCAGGACACGCATAATTCAGTTGCAAACTTCCGGAAAGTTTTTTCAATTCTCCATAATCAAAATCTATTGCTACCTCTTTTACATTTTCAACTTTAACATCTTCCGGTAGGGATATTTCCACACTCGAAAGCAAAGGATTAGAAGGAGTTTCAACCGCAATAGTAAGATTTACTATATTTTCCGGTATGTCCAAAACATCATTTGCATTAAGACGGTAGATATCGTCATTCCTATAATTTATGGAAATAAGTTGGGTGTTATCATCGTATGAGAGCAAATCGCTATCGGCTTGTTTCACCAAATCCCAAGCAGTATAAGAACCGTAAGCGACGGGCACACTGTAAGACGGAGTCATGTTCTTTGCACCGTTGACTTTGTCAAGTTCCAACAAGTCTTTATCACCGCAGGATGCGAACACAACAAGTGATACCAATATGATTATGTGAGCTATGATTTTCATGTGTTAAAATTATTTTTGAACTCTGTATTTAATGAAATTACCGCCATCGGTGCCGGCAAAAAGATAAAACTCTCCTAACTGTCCGAAAATGATTGAGAAAGGTGATTCTCCCGTAATCGGGAAGCCTTTTGAGATGCCGTTTTTCAAACCGGTGAGCAACACTTTATTTTGCATGCTGTCTATTAAACCTATGCGAATGTCGCTACTCGAAAAACGATAGACATAAGGGAAACCGAGTGTACCTTTTTTATAATCATGGAAAAATGTGCGTCTTCCCATGAAGTCATAAACCGCTAAGCGTGAACCGGAAGAAACAATAAAATCATCGTTCCCGTCCCTATCCACGTCATCAACATTCAAATAACTTTCCGACGTCATTTCTTCACATTTGATTTTTCGCACTTTGCCGGTAAAATCCACAACGTTGATTTCTCCCGTGATATTAGAAAATACAATCACCGACACTCCGCCAAAGTCCGTAACATATATGTCCGTTTTATCCGGCAAATCGAAAACAGATGAAACTTTCACCCGTTCATTTCCTTTGCGGTCGCATATATAAAGACGATGACGGTCGGCGTAAATTATATAATCCTTGTTCTTTATTCTACAATATTTCACATCCGAAACAATTTCCTTATCTGCTTTCTCATGTTTCCAACCTTCGATCAACTTGCCTTCTATGTCATACAAATACACTTTCTGATCGGCGCACGGAGCAAATATGCGATAATCACGCTTTTTATCGTAGTCATAAACCGTTATCCCTGTCTTACAACCGGAGCGAAAAGATACAGGAAACCGGTTAACGGCATTGCCGTTGCGGTCAATCAAATAAATCTTGGTGGGCGTGGAAAAAAGGTATTGCAATTTACCGTTTTTCAAGGCATCAACCTGAAAGACTTCGCTGTTGATTTGTCCCTCTATCAACTGCTTCCATAATATTCTACCCGAATTGTTTACGAGATAAATCGTATTAGCCTCATCTTGAATTAAAAATTCTTTTTCACCGGTTTGATGATTTGTAACAACTGCCGGTTTCATTTTCATCGGAGCATCCAACTTGGTTTGCCACATCAAATGCGGCTTATCCTGAGAAGTGATTTTTTCCGTGCCGAGATATACGATTGTGTAGAGCATATCTTTTTCATTAGACCATTGCACGGAGAAAGAAGAAAATGTTTCTGCAATATCTTCCGTGCGACCTAACATCGTTTCCAAATCGCCCTTGCCTATTGAGGAATAATAAGACAATTCCTTTGAGATATTGGCAATATAAGAGAGATTATATTTACCGGAAAGTTGATTCTTAGAATTCTTATACCAATCAATGTCTTTTATGGAATAGTTGTGAAGGTAAGTTTTCACAAAATCTCCCACAACCTTTTCCGACGAAGCAAGAATAAGATAATTATCTAAAATTAAGGCATAACGGTTTTTGATGTTTCCGAAAATATAACCGAAACTAACCGCACCGAAATCTTCCACAGGAAAAGTGTAATAAGTAAATGATTTTTCACGATCCACCGTATAAGTTTTCCTGTAATTATCAGGATGCAAATTGCGATACTTCGCATTCACATTTAAAATTTTATCAAGCCACGCCTTACATAATCCACCGGATTTCAAGTTCATAACCAAAGCTCCGTCATGCTCTTTATCCGAATAATCGTAGGACATATTCACAGAAACAAATTCCCCTTGCAGGAGTTCTCGCAGCTCGGTTTCGGCACTTTTACCTATCATTCTGGCAAAATCAGACTTGCGCTTACGTACATGATCAATAATTCCGGCACTGTAACGATAGTTATCCAAAGCCGTGAAATATTTTGCATTATCAGACAGATTTAAGGAAATCACAGACATCGCATCAGCCGGTATGATTTTATCCGAAACACCTTCCTTAGGTGTTTGAGAAGCAAGTGCCTTCATATAAGAAACATCATAACCGCCGCTACTCATAAAGCCGTTAAACATCAATCCCTTATCACTGCTATAACCATCCAAAGCACTCCATTCAAAAAGTTTACCCGTGTCAAAATGTTCAAACAACTTATTAGTTTGCAAATAGTAGGGCATAACTTCCGTGAAAAAGTCTTTTTTCAAAAAGACATTCAAGCCCGCACCGGCAGAAAAATAACGGTCGATTTTCTTAAAATTTGAATTATCACCATCACCCGCATATTGTTTAAGCGCATCTTCCACATAAAGTTCGGAATCCGACAGCAAAAGCATACCACCTTCAACGGCATAGTATACATATTCTTTCTCTACTGCCG
This sequence comes from Culturomica sp., assembly GCA_031262745.1. Taxonomy (GTDB): domain Bacteria; phylum Bacteroidota; class Bacteroidia; order Bacteroidales; family Marinifilaceae; genus JAISHE01. The sequence continues at coordinate 9,445 of JAISHE010000041.1, forward strand.
ATTGCAATATTCTAAATCCGTCATATTTTCTTTCTTTGAAATTAGCCACCGGAAATGAAGTTTTTAATAACTCGTTAAGTGAATTTTTATAATTTATCGAATGACTTTCAATTATATATAAGAAAGTTAATTTGGATTTTCCTTCCATTCTGATTGCCATTGTTGCGGCAGTATTAGATTTTACACTCTCATTAGCTATTCGCAAGGTTTTAGCCAAAAGTGTAGTATCAAATTTTTGTATTTCCGGTTTTAAAAAGTTTAATACCTTTGAAGAAAACACAAAATCGGGAGAGATATTCACAACAATAGCCGAATTATTCGGAACAAAAATATCCCTCGTATTATCGGAGAATTCCCTCTGCTTATTTAAGTACCAAACAGCGTATAAAACACCGCCTATCAAGATAACTGCAATAATTATCAGCACTATGCTCTTTTTCATAAATGCATATTTTACAGCAAATTTATAAAAAACTACCGAATAAGAATGTATTTTTGCAGAAGATTAGAAAATCAATGAATAAAAAAGAAATTTTAGACCTGCTAAATTGCAAAAATGAACCCGAAGCATTATATGCCAAAGCACGGGAAGTTAGAAACTCCACCATTGGAAATTATGTATATTTAAGAGGTTTAATAGAAATTTCCGACATTTGTAGAAAAGATTGCTACTACTGTGGCATAAGGCGGTCAAATACCAAAGCGGAACGCTATACCGTTTCAAAAGAAGATATTGTTGCAATTGCCGTAACAGCTTGGGAAAAAGAATTCGGTTCGGTAGTCTTGCAGGGCGGTGAACGCAATGATGACGAATATGTAACTTGGATAGAAGATGTTCTGCGCTCAATAAAAGAAGCTACCCGTAATGAACTCGGCATCACGCTTTCGCTCGGCGAACAAACGGAGGATACCTACAAAAGATGGTTTGATGCCGGCGCCCACCGATATTTATTGAGGATTGAAACTTCAAACGAAACTCTTTACAATCGCCTGCACCCAAACGACAATGTTCACTCATTCGCCACACGACTGGAAGCTCTACATAATCTTCAAAAAGTCGGTTATCAAACAGGTAGCGGGGTGATGATCGGTTTACCGTTTCAAACTCTTGACAATCTTGCGGATGATTTATTGTTTCTGCGCTCATCGGATATAGACATGGTGGGAATGGGACCTTATTTGGAGCATGAGGACACTCCTCTCTACGTGTGTCGCAACGAACTTCTTTCGTTGTCGGAACGACTGCAACTGAGTTTACGCATGATTGCAGTGTTGCGACTTTTAGTGCCGGACTTAAACATTGCATCCACTACCGCCTTGCAAAGCATCGACCCGCAAGGAAGGGAAAAAGGATTATTGGCAGGTGCCAACGTTATTATGCCCAATATGACTCCCGTAAACGATAGACGTAAATATCGACTCTACCAAAACAAACCGTTCAGCGAAGAAAGTACAGACAAACAAATCGGAATACTATCGAAAAACATTACCGATTGCGGTTGCCGCATAGCCTTAAATCAATGGGGCGACCCTCAACATTTTAAAAACAGAAGAAAATAAATCAAGTCGGTATAACCTGTTTCAAAGGTGTGAAAACCGCAAGAATTACGACAATGCCGAGCACAGCGATAACAATACCGGCAATGCGGTTGATCATCATTAGTAGACGAAGTTTAAACTTCTTACGAAAGATATTCACGACAGTTGAAACAAGGTACCACCAAGCCGCACCGCCGATAAGGATTCCTATAATCACCATAATTTCGGGGAAAACGGAATGAGTGTTACCGAAAACAGCCGTACCGGCAAATATTGCCATAAAAACCACAACAGTTACCGGATTTGAAACGGTGAGAAAAAAAAGCGTAAGAAAATCGCCGAGCAAACCTTTTTTGGACACTTTACGGCGAGATTTGATTTGTTTCAACGGATTGCCGAAATAAATCGTCAACCCAAGCACCAAAAGCAGTATCCCTCCTATGACCTGCAAAAGCAATTCATGGGTTTGCACCATATTCATCACAAACCCAATACCAAATGTAGCTATAATGGCATAAAAAAGGTCGGCACATGCGGCACCCATGCCGGCAATAAAACCGGACAAAGCACCTTTATGCAAAGTTTTCTGGATAATCAAAACTCCCATCGGTCCAAGCGGTATCGACACCATTAAACCTATCAATATACCTTTTAATATATACACCAAATCGTACATCTGCTTACAATTCTATGTTTTCCGTAGAAAAACGACTTAAAATCGCCTCATCATTAAACTCTTTCGACAAAGATTCAATCGTTCCCATAGGCACTTCATAAAGGTCGAGAATCAACAAACCGTCCAAACACATATTAAACTTAGGATCAACATTGAAACCGAGTATCCTGCCGTTTAAGGAAATATACTTTTTCAAAAGCACCGGCAATTTATCGTGTGAATCTTCCAAATCGCCGATCATATTATCCAGAGCCGTCAAATCTCCTTTAGTGGATGCCAACATCACGTCCAAACCTGCTTCATTACTTTTAACCGTATATTTACTGCGCGGTGTAATATTTTCTGCAAGCTTGTTACTAAAGTAATTCTTGCGCACAAACCTCATTATAAGTTCTTTTGAAACTTCCGTGTATTTACCGCTTATTGTAACGGGACCTATCAAATAACGATACTCCGGATTCTTCACTAAAAAGTAAAGTATCCCTTTCCAAAGCATAAACAACGGTAAAGGTTTGCGCTGATATTCTTTCACTACAAATGAACGACCGAGTTCTATTGATTCGCACAAAACAGGCAGGAACGCTTTCTTTATTTTAAATAATGTATTTATATAAAAACCGTTAAGCCCGTAGGTGTTCATTATATCCTTACCTTTGCCGAGCCTGTATGCACCGACTATTTTCTTGTTCACCGTGTCCCAAATAAACAGATGATTATAATACAAATCATATTCATCCATATCGACACTTCTGTTGGTACCCTCTCCCACTCCTCTGAACGTCAATTCTCTCAACCGTCCGAGTTCATTCAGAATATTCGGTATCTTGATAGAGGATGCGCAATAAACCTTATAATCCTTGATTTCAAAAAGCAAACTTTCTTCCTCGATATTTTGGATTTCTTTTTGCAAAACCTCAACAGGAGTGGCATCGGCAATCTTTTCAACATGCTTGGCAGCTTTCAGAGAAGGAACGAAAAACTTCTTCACTTCAAGTGCCGAACCGAGCAAATATGTTTTAGCCCTTAGGAATTTGCCGTATTGCACCATATCGGTAAAAGAATCCTGTGTTTCAACATTTATCGGTGAACCTATTCTCAATTTTACAACCTTATTTTTCTTGTTAAGCAATTCGGAAGGTAATTTGATTGTACGCAAAACAGGGTGAATAAATCCCAACAGGTAGAACAGCAAACTGTTGGAACCTTTAAAATAAATCGGTACCACCGGTACACGTGCCTTTTTCACCATTTTAATTGCCGACATGCTCCATTCTCTGTCTTCAATCATATTCGACTCCGCCTGATAAGCCGAAACCTCGCCTGCCGGAAAGATGCCGAGCGGTTTGCCGTCGCTCAAATGTCTCAATGCCTCTTTTATACCGGATGTGCTGGATATTGCTTTTTTGCTCTCAAACGGATTAACAGCAAGAAAATAATCTTTTATAGGCTCTATCTTTTTCAAAAGGAAATTTGCCATAACCTTGTAGTCCGGACGTACCTTAGAAAGAAGTTTTATTAAAATAATACCATCCATACCGCCGAAAGGATGATTGGAAACGGTTATAAATGCTCCGTCTTTAGGTATCTTTTGCAAATCTTCTTCATTCACCTCAATTTTAACTCCAAGTTCTTCAAGAAGTTTCTCTAAAAAAACTTCAGGCGACTGACCTGATAATCCCGAATACAGTTTATTTAATTTATTGAAACCGAGAATATGCATCACCACTTTGGCAACCAAACTGCCACCCAAACGCCCCATTCCTCCCGCTTTCACGAGATCTTCGGATTTTATCAAATCGTTTCGTTCTTTTTTCATAAATCTTTAGTGTATTATCAATTCTTTTACGACACCCTCACCTACTTTGGCATTCAAAGCCGCAATAACACCTTCTCTCACCATTGAAAGTTCATTGCGCACAACCGACGAAGTGAAACTAACAAAAAGTTTACCGTTTTTAATGTATAATGACTTGGTTTTTGAAGCTATCATGCCGCCTACTACTTCCGCCCACACATTTGCCACCTCAGTTTCCCTCAACTTATTTTCAATACCGTACTGTTTGAGCAGCAGATTCATCACCTCGTTGAGTTTCAATATTTTCCCCTGATTCAGCATAATTAAAGTGTCCCGACAAATTTACACCTTATTTTTTAAATAACATCACTTTATTACAATTCCGTTTTCAACAGTGAATATTGCATATTCATTATCCTGCGATTTCAATAATTCGTCTATATGAAGACGGTTTGTATCGGTTATAAAAGTTTGACCGAAAGCACCTTCTCCCACTATTCCTATTATTCGGCTAACTCTTTCGGCATCCAACTTGTCAAAAATATCATCGAGAAGCAGTAGCGGTTTAACTCCGGAAATCTCCTGCAAACGGGTGTACTGAGCCATTTTCAAAGCAATAAGGAAAGTCTTCTTCTGCCCCTGAGAACCTGTTTTTTTCACAGGATAACCGTCTATCGTCAAAAGTATATCATCTCTATGAACACCGGCAGAAGTATAAGCAAGTATCCGATCTTTTTCAAAATTGCGTTTCAACCCACTCAAATAATCTTCCTCTTTAATAGAAGGATTATAAACCATGCCCACCGTTTCCTTGCCTGCGGAAATTCTATCGTAGTAGCTTTGAAAAATCTCTCCGAACTTTTCTATAAACGCATGCCTTGCTTGCATGATGCGTGCCCCTTCGGCAACCAATTTTTCATCCCATATTTCCATGACATCGGCATCAATAGGTCGTTCCGTCGCCTGACGCAGCAACGTATTTCTATGTTGCAAAGCTCTATTGTAAGAAATCAAAGAATAAAGATAATCACGGTCATATTGACTTATTATGCCGTCTATCAACTTACGCCTTTCCTCGCTTCCTCCCTCAATCAAAAGCGAATCTTCGGGAGATATAATCACAAGCGGCAAAAGACCGATATGATCGGAAAACTTTTCATAAGGCTTTTGGTTTTTCTTGATAACCTTTTTCTGTCCGCGCTTCACTCCGCAATGCACACAAATTTCCTCCTCATCCTTTTCGTAGATAGCCTTCAAAACAAAGAAAGCCTCATCATGGCGTATGTTTTGAACATCGGAAAGATTGAAATAACTTTTGCACATGGAAAGCTGATAGATCGCATCAAGGATATTAGTCTTTCCGGCACCGTTGTTACCGATAAAACAATTAAAACCTCTACAAAAGAACAATTGCACTTCTGCAAGGTTTTTGAAATTAAGTATATTAAGTTCCTTGATTATCATACAAAAAAGAGCTAACCTTTTGGAGGCTAACTCGTCATTGCGGAGGGAGGGGGATTCGAACCCCCGGTACAGTTTCCCATACGGCAGTTTAGCAAACTACTGGTTTCAGCCACTCACCCATCTCTCCTTAGGTTTTGCGGTTACAAAAGTAGTGCTTTAAATTTAAGATGCAAAGATTTAAAAGAAATATTTTTGTGGCTTGGGTTTTGCCACACTCAATCGTAAATTAGTGGACTAATTTCCAAAATTAGTATACTCAATCGCAAAATTAGTGGACTAATTTCCAAAATTAGTATACTCAATCGTAAAATTAGTGGACTAATTTCCAAAATTAGTATACTCAATTGCAAAATTAGTGGACTAATTTCCAAAGTTAGTGCACTCAATTGCAAAATTACCGGACATCCTCCGGTCGCTGACCGGATTGTAGGGGCGTTGCATGCAACGCCCAAAATAACACACCCCAACATCGTCATCGGGCGTTGCATGCAACGCCCCTACATTGCACATTTTACGCATGTTATATGTATGCTCTGAAAAATATTCTAACATTATTTTACGGATATTAAAGATTATTTTTTACATTTGCATCGCAATAGTTTCTTTGCAAAAACCATGGGTTTTTTAGGCTCA
>JAISHE010000042.1 GCA_031262745.1 Culturomica sp.
TGAACGTACCACCGGAGCTATGCCGGTAGCCACCCGGCCGCCCGTCCCAACCGCTACTGTTAGTGCCCGAAGTGGAAGAATCATATTCGTCCCAATAATCTCGGCTTTTTAATTTACGACCCTCATCCGTACCACGACCCCATTTCTCCATACTCCATTTATCATCTGCTTCTGATGAAGACATGCCGAGATATTTTTCCAAAGTCTTAAACTCTTCATCGCTCGGAACATGCCAACCATCAGGACAAATACCCTGAATCACTTTTGAACTGCCGCTAACATATTTTATACTGCCGGATTTATCGCCGTTTACAGTTTCATTCCAACTGTAAAGACCGCCATATTTATTGCAATTGCTTTCCGAATTCTTATAACATATTTTTTGAACACCTGAACGCTTATGAGTGTCATAATCATCTCCGCTTACTCTACTGCCGTAATTCAAATTTTTCGACATCCAACACTGACTCCCGATTCTGACAGTCGGATAAACCTGATTATCCCGACTGTCGGTGAAATCACTGCCGCAAGTAGCAGAAGTTTTGTTTACAGTGGTGGCAGCAGCAACAGTCTTAGGCTTTTTCGTGAAAGTTTTGTTTAAATTAGTAATCTTGCCTTCCGAGATATTAACCGTTGTTTCAAAAGTTTCATACTCCGAAGATGCAGGAACAAGCCTCACCTTCCTATCCCCGACAAGAACGTCCTTCACCACGCAAGGCGTTTTGCTTCCATACTCCACTCCGTCCACCACAACACGAGCATCCATAGGAGTAGTGATCACGTTGAGCTTGCCGTAGATAGGCGTGAGCGGCGGAACAGAAACCAATTTCTTTTCGCCGTTAGTAAGCGTTACCGTAGTTTTAAAAGACGTGTGGGAAGCCTTCTCCACTTCTATCGTGTGCATACCGGCTTTTAAACGCCCCGCCCATTTGCCCTCGCCGCTCTGATTGCCGTCGATATAAACATAAGCCCCCGCAGGCGCATCAATCGCCACTTCCGCAAAGTTTGCAGAAAGTACGGCATTATAAACCGCCTGCTCACCTGCCGAAACCGTAACTGTCGATTCCGCCTGTTTATATAAATCTTTATAAACAGTGATTTGGTAATTGCCCTTACGCAAAGGGAAAACGGCGGGAGTTGTTTTCTCCTGACGCTTACCGTTGATATTAACATAAGCACCCTGCTCCGGAGAAGAATTAACCGATAAACTGCCCATCGAAGAGCGCAAATTGGCATTCAAATTATATCTATCTTCGTTCTTTATTACAAAAACGCCTCGCTCCGTCTCATAATCGACGGCTTCAACCGTGTAGGTATACTGACCGATAGCAAGCGTTATAGTGTTGCCCTCATCGGCAATATATTCGCTGACCATCTCCTTGCCGTCCTGCATAACTTTAAGCAATGAACCAGACACATTGCTTTTCACCGCCAAATAACCCGAATTCAACGTCTCTTCTATACGGCTTATCTGCCTCCCGCTTGCGATTACCATCTTATAGACCGTAGCCGGTTTCAACTGCATGGGCAAAAGATGGTTCACTATCGTGCCCGCAAGCCGGTGATTTATCGACAACTTGGTTGCTGTTGCAGGTGCATAAATCCAAAGACCGTTAGAGCAATCTATGTCGCCGTTACCGACACTGCCGAAGTCGAACAAACTAAAGTCCTCACACTTCAAAGACGTTTGCACCTTGATTATGGCATAAAGCTCGCCGTCATTCGGATTCTTCTTCGGATAATTCAACTTCGCATCCATATCCATTGGAAACTCCTGAAACTCCGTGATTGTCATCTCCTGACCGCTAACAACAAAAGAAAAAAGGATTAAAAAAACTAAAAGTAATGATATTCGCATCATGTCTTGTAAATATATTTTTATGTTGACAAAACTATATATTCTTTCGTTATTTTCAAAACGTATGTGAAAAAAAGTTATTTTTCCGACATTATCGGGCGGGTGGCAACGCCCCTGCATACCTGCCAGCCGACAAGCCGGCTGGTTACTAAACTATGCTGCCTACGGCAGCCGGCTCACTGACAATGGGTTTAAACCCATTGTTTATTTCGTAGGGGCGTATGGCAACACCCCTACATTTCCGCCTGCAAGGCAAAATCTTCATAACCTTAGACGAGCGAAGCGTTGCCTAAGGGATTTAACACAAAATAAATTTACCTGTTTCTTCTATTTCCAAATTAACCCTCACTCCTATCGCCTTAAAAAGCTTTATAACAGTAGCAAAAGTTAAATTTTCGCCGTTTTCAATACGTGAAATTTGCGATTTTTGCACCCCAACTAATTTACCAAGTTCCTCTTGTGTAAGTTTCTTTTCTTTTCGTGCACATTTTATTGCTTCACCTATAATGAATAATCCCACGCCTTCCTCATAATTCTTTCTTTCCGGCGTATTTTCTTTGCCGATAAGCCTATCCTTTGCTTCGCTATGCGTATAAAATTTTTTCTGTTCCATAATTTTTATTTTTGTTTAAAATACTGTTTCATTATATCTTGTGTTCTCTCTATTTCTTTTTGGGGTGTTTTCCCTGTTTTTTTTATAAAACAATGCGCCGCCACGACAAGTGTTGTCGTTTCCGTATCCCAAAAAGACAATATTCTATACTGTTTACCATTATACAAAGTACGGAATTCCCATACATCCGTACCGGTCAATTTCTTAAATAAGTTATTGTCTAAAGAATAACGAGCTTTATCAATATTATAAAGTATTTTACTACGTGTTTTAAAATCAAGTTCTTCCAAGAATTGTAGAACTTCCACATAGTAAACGACTTCAAATCTTGCCTTTATTTCCATAATCTATCCCGTCAGAAAGAAACGGCATAAAAGTATATAAAAGTTTCCATAAATGGAAATATTTGCATCAAAGATAATTTCCGCCTGCAAGGCAACATCTTCATAACCTTAGACGAGCGAAGCGTTGTCTAAGGGATTTCTATATATCTCCGGCATTCAAAAAACTCTATGCAAACGTTGTATTTTTAAGAATTTGAACTAATTTTGCGGAATTAACAACAAATTTGATGTATACAAAGGCAATTAGTTAGAATTTGTAAGCAAAAACAATGAAAACCCTTGCATCTCATATAATGGATATAGCCGAAAATTCAATCGCAGCAGGAGCTACGAAGATTGAAATCACGGTGAAAGAAGACATTACCGAAAATTTGTTTTACATTTGCATCAAAGATAACGGCAGCGGAATGGATGAAGCAACATTGAAGAAAGCAACGGATCCTTTTTTCACCGGTAGAACCGTCAGACGAGTGGGACTCGGCTTGCCGCTCTTCAAACAGAATGCAGAGCGCACCGGAGGACGGTTTGAAATCAAATCACGCCCCAACTGCGGCACGGAAGTTACAGGCTGTTTCATACTTGACCATTTGGATCGTCCGCCTTTGGGTGATGTGGCAAATACGATAGTGATTATGGCTGCTGCAAATCGCTCCGTACATTTTATATACACACACTCCACACCTAAGGGTGAATTTGTATTTGACACGAAAAAAATAAAAAAAGTGCTCGACGGAGTTCCTATGGATAATCCGGAAATCTTCAAAGCACTGATTGAAATGATAAAAGAAGAAATAAACGACATTTAACCTAAAATATCTATTATGGACAAAATTAAATCACTTGCAGATTTAAAGAAAATCCGAGACAACGTGCAATCGAAAATCGAATTGCGTGAAAAAAGCGAAAATCCCGAAAAATCGGTTCAAATCAAAGTTGCAATGGCAACCTGCGGAATTGCTGCCGGAAGTAAAGAAACTATGACCTACTTCATAGAAAATCTCGAACGCAATGGTATTCCTGCTATTGTTACACAAACCGGTTGTATGGGATATTGTTTTGCGGAACCCACCGTTGAAATCACTAAACCCGGTGAAGAACCTGTCGTTTTCGGACACGTTACACCCCACAAAGCCGAAGAAATCATACAAAAGTACCTGAAAAACGGGGAACTTGTGGAGGGAATTATACCTGTTAACTACAATTCTATCTAAAATCCGTTAATTATGAGTTACAATATGCACATACTCGTTTGCGGCGGCACCGGTTGTCAGGCTTCGTCAAGCAAAACAATCATCAGCCGAATGAACGAATATTTGAAAGAGAAAAATCTTGATAAGGAAGTGCAAGTGATTGCCACCGGCTGTTTCGGCTTCTGCGAACAGGGTCCCATAGTGAAAATCATGCCCGACAACACTTTCTACACCCAAGTGAAACCGGACGATACGGAAGAAATTATAAACGAACATATTATAAAAGGTCGCAAGGTTAGTAGACTTCTCTACAAGGAACCGGAGCACCACAATCCCGTTAGCGATTCAAAACACATTGAGTTCTACAAAAAACAGTTGCGAATTGCTTTGCGCAACTGCGGCTTTATTGATCCCGAAAATATTGAAGAATACATCGCTCGCGAAGGCTACACGGCTTTGGCTAAGTGTTTGACGGAGATGACACCCCAAGAGGTTATCAACGAAATTAAACTTTCCGGCTTGCGCGGACGCGGAGGCGGAGGTTTTCCCACCGGTTTAAAGTGGGAATTCGCAAGCAAATATGTTGCCGACCAAAAGTTTGTGGTATGTAATGCCGACGAAGGTGATCCGGGAGCTTTTATGGATCGTTCCATTATGGAAGGCGACCCGCATTCGATAGTTGAAGCAATGGCAATTTGCGGCTACAGCATAGGAGCAAACAAAGGTTTGGTCTACATTCGTGCAGAGTATCCCCTTGCAATCAAGAGATTAAGGATAGCTATCAAACAAGCCGAAGACTACGGTCTGTTGGGCGAAAACATTTTCGGCACCGGTTTCGGATTCACTATCGAAATACGCTACGGCGCAGGTGCTTTCGTTTGCGGCGAGGAAACGGCTCTCATTCATTCTATGGAAGGACATCGCGGAGAACCTACGACCAAACCGCCCTTCCCTGCCGAATCGGGGTATCTCAACAAACCTACCAACGTCAACAACGTGGAAACATTTGCCAACGTTCCCGTTATATTAAATAAAGGTGCAAAATGGTTTGCATCAATAGGAACGGAAGGCTCAAAGGGCACTAAGGTTTTTGCCTTAGCCGGAAAAATCAATAACGTGGGACTGATTGAAGTGCCTATGGGCACCACCTTGCGTGAAGTCATCTACGAAATCGGAGGCGGCATTAAAAACGGTAAGAAATTCAAAGCCGTGCAAACGGGAGGACCTTCCGGCGGCTGCCTGACGGAAACCCACTTGGACACTCCCATCGACTTCGACAATCTTATTAAAGTCGGTTCGATGATGGGTTCGGGCGGTATGATTGTTATGGATGAAAGCGATTGCATGGTTGCCGTTGCCAAATTCTACCTTGATTTCATAGTTGAAGAATCCTGTGGAAAATGTACCCCTTGCAGAGTGGGCAATAAACGTCTCTACGAGATTTTAAGCAAAATAACGGAAGGTAAAGGCACAATGGAAGACCTTGACAACCTGCGCAATTTAAGTCATGTCATCAAAGACACGGCTTTGTGCGGACTGGGGCAAACTTCTCCCAATCCTATTTTGTCTACCATAGACAATTTCTACGACGAATTCGTTGCCCACATTCGCGATCATCGTTGTCCTGCCGGAAAATGCAAGGCTCTTCTCACCTACCACATCGACTCGCAATTGTGTATCGGTTGCACGCTTTGTGCCCGCAATTGCCCCACAAATGCAATCGCAGGAGAACGTAAAAGTCCGCATTTCATCGACACTGAAAAATGTATCAAATGCGGCACTTGTATTGATAAATGTAAATTTAACGCTATCTCTATACGGTAATTATGGAAAAAATTTCTCTACAAATAGACCAGCATCAGATAGAAACCGAACGCGGCACAACTATTATCGAAGCAGCCCGCAAATCTGGCATCGAAATTCCCGCACTTTGCTATATGAACCTTGAAGGCATGTGTATAAAAAATCAACCTTCATCATGCCGTATTTGCGTTGTGGAAGTTGAAGGAAGAAGAAACCTTGCTCCGGCATGTGCAACGAAATGTGAAAACGGGATGAAAGTCAGAACCAGCAGTATGCGCGTGCTTAATGCGAGGAAAACGGTTATGGAATTGATACTTTCAGATCACCCCCACGATTGTTTGATTTGTGCCAAATCAGGCAGTTGCCAGTTGCAGGGACTGACGAATAAATTACGTATCAGAGAAGTGCCTTTTGAAGGCGAAAGAAACAGGTTTGAAAAAGAGGTTTCTCCTTCAATCATTCGCGACATGAACAAATGTATCTACTGTCGCAGGTGTGAAACAATGTGCAACGACGTACAAACGGTCGGCGCACTCGGAGCGGTGAACAGAGGTTTTGATGCCACAATTTCTCCGGCATTCGGAAACAAGTTGAGCGATTCGGAATGTACGTTCTGCGGTCAGTGTGTGGCTGTTTGTCCGGTTGGTGCTTTGACTGAAAATGACTACACCAATAGATTGATCGACGATTTGAATAATCCCCGTAAAACGGTTATCGTTCAAACGGCTCCTGCCGTGCGTGCCGCTTTGGGCGAGGAATTCGGTTTTGCTCCGGGCACTTCGGTTACCGGTAAAATGGCTTCCGCTTTGCGTGAACTCGGTTTCGATAAAGTGTTTGATACCGATTTTGCAGCCGACCTCACTATAATGGAAGAAGGTTCGGAAGTGTTGGCACGTTTGAATGCTTTTCTTTCGGGAGATAAGAGCGTGAAACTGCCGGTACTCACTTCCTGTTGCCCCGCATGGGTCAATTTCTTTGAATATCAGTTTCCCGATATGCTCGACATACCTTCCACTGCCCGCTCGCCTCAGCAAATGTTCGGTGCCATTGCAAAAACGTGGTGGACGGAGAAAATGGGAATTAAGCGTGAGGATTTGACGGTTGTGTCTATCATGCCGTGCTTGGCAAAGAAATACGAATGCGGAAGGGAGGAATTCAGCGAAAACGGTAATCCCGATGTGGACTACTCTATTTCCACTCGTGAACTTGCCGGTTTAATAAAACGTGCAAATATTGATTTCCGCAGCTTGCCCGATAGTGATTTCGACAATCCTTTGGGCGAGTCTACGGGTGCGAGTGTTATTTTCGGTGCCACAGGAGGAGTTATGGAAGCTGCCCTGCGCACGGCTTACGAGTTGCACACGGGTATGCCGCTTGCAAAACTTGATTTCGAGGAAGTGCGCGGTTTGCAGGGAATAAAACGTGCCGTAGTGGATATGAACGGCTTCGAGTTGAAAGTGGGTATTGCTCACGGACTTGGCAACGCCCGCAAATTGCTCAACGAGATAAGGAGAGGCGAAAGCGTTTATCATGTGATTGAAATCATGGCTTGTCCGGGCGGTTGCATAGGCGGAGGCGGTCAACCCCTACACAGAGGTAATTCCGCAGTTCTAAAAGCTCGCAGCAATGCTCTCTACGAAGAAGACCGCAGTAAACCGCTACGCAAGTCTCATGAAAATCCTTATATTATTAAATTGTATGAAGATTTCTTAGGCAAACCGCTTAGCGAAAAGGCGCACCATTTGTTGCACACTCATTATTTCAATAAGTCCAAATAAGTTAAACAAAGTCAATTTAAACAATATGCCTGAAATAAAATTACCTCAAAATAAGGTCGACCAACTTCTTGCTATTTGCAAGGAGCACGGCAATCAGGAAGGTGAACTGATTAATATTCTTCACAAAGCACAGCAACTTTTCGGTTATCTACCCGATAAAGTGCAATGTATTGTTGCAAAGGAACTCGGCATACCGGTTTCAAAGGTCTACGGAGTTGTTTCTTTCTATTCCTTTTTCACGATGAAGCCCAAAGGCGAGCATCCTATATCCGTGTGCATGGGTACGGCTTGCTACGTTAGAGGTAGCGAGCGCATTCTCGACGAGTTTAAACGCCTTTTGAACATCAATATAGGCGAAACCACCCCCGACGGTAAATTCTCCCTTGACAGTTTGCGTTGCGTGGGAGCATGCGGCTTGGCACCGGTAGTTCTCGTAGGCGAAAAAGTCTACGGACGTGTTACTCCCGCCGACGTCGAAAGAATAATTAAAGAATTTGAATAATTATTATGACTAAATCTTTTTGAGTTTCAAATAATGGTTTTAATTTTGTCGCATTATTAATTGCAAAATTTAGAAAAAATGGCTTACGTTATTTCAGACGATTGTATCTCTTGCGGTTCTTGCGAATCGGGATGCCCTGTAAGTGCTATCTCAATGGGTGATGACCACTATGTAATTGATGCGGAAACATGTATCGATTGCGGTTCTTGCGAAAGCACTTGCCCTGTCAGCGCAATTTCACAAGGTTGATTTTCCGCCGAGCGGACACAATCCGACACAAAAAAGAGGCTGCTCATTGCATGAGCGGTCTTTTTTTATATCTTTGCAGGCGCATATCGGGGCAGACATGGCTTTGACAGCATGTAGAGTTGGTATGTAAGCATGTCGGGAGTAGTGAAGCCGTCCCGTAAATCTCGGACACAAAATTTTAGTTGGCGAAGAAAATTACGCTCTTGCTGCCTAATCGAAGTATAGTAGATGTGGCTTAATCGCTGCTCAAGGAGTGGCGACGAGACATCCCGTCGGTGGTTATGCCTTATTCCTAATCGGCAATCGGGGTGCAGTCAATATAAGGTTAGTCTCACACAGCTTCGGGTGTGGGATGAAAATTTAGAAGCTAAGGTGCGATTTGGATGCTTTTTTCCTGAACGTACACGAAAATCAACAAAAAGCTAAGCATGTAGAAAGCATATTGGTTCCATGTTTGGACCAGGGTTCAATCCCCTGCTGCTCCACAAATGAAAAGATCGACGTAATGCAACTCCCTAAATTCTCCACGGACTTAGGGAGTTGCTGCGTTCAAAGGGGGGAATGAGGTTCGAGCGGGAGCGAAACTTACGAAATCACACTGCCGTTTGCACGGGGCTACACTCGCCATTTCATAAAGCCGCTCGTTGGCTGTAATGCATTTTCCCATTAGTCCTTAAATATTTTTTCTAATAAAATTTTCAAATCATCTCTTACCGTTTCATATTCGGGCAGTTTGCCAATTTCTATTTGGTGTTCCAAACTATTTTTCCAAGCGGATTTTAAAATTTTGTCGTTGTTCTCGTTGATTAATTGCTCAATTCCCGAAAATTGTAGGTGTTTATATTCCATTTTCTTGTAAAAACCTTCTACAACTTCTTGCCAATCAATATTTTCAATATGCTTGCTCAAATACCAAATATCAAAATAATCTCTCGGTGCGGTGTAAGAACGCTGTATTAACGCTCTGATTTTTTCAGCAAGCACTTCGCTAATGCTGTAAATCGGAATGTTTTGTGTGTTTTCGGTCAGTTCATCGCTGTAACTATGAATGATATTTGCAAGTTCAGGCGCAAAAATCATTTTTTCGTACAAAATTATCTCGATTTTTATGCTTGTCTGCCAACGATTTGGTTCGGGCGGTTGCTGATTTTTGCTGTGGTCTGCTCCCCAAAATTTGATTTTAGCACAATAACCGGTTGTTTGATTGTTAAATTGCAAGTTTTCGAGCGATTGAATGTGCAAAAGCATTTCTGTGCGTGCTGTAACCAACTCGACAATCTTTTTCAGCATTTTCATATCAAACACAAAATTTGCGTTTATGGCGGTAAAATCAAGGTCTTCCGAAAATCTGTAATCGGGGAAACGACACTTTTTCAAACAAGTTCCACCTTTGAAAATTAAATTGTTGCGACATTCGGGGATTGTGTAAATTGCATCAATGAAATGCCCTAAAACCCAATCTTTGTCAATAGTTGCCGTGCGCACTTTTTGCTCTTGTGACAATCTGTTTAGTTCGTTTTTGCTTATCATATCAATACTGATTCCGTACAATTCCCAAAATAGTTTCTTTCGACAAATTCATTCGTAAATACCAATCATTGTTCGGTTCGCCTGTGTTTTCGCCAAAAGTGTCAAACAAATTGTAACTGCGATTTACTTTTGAGCAAGCAAATTTCACAAAACGGCTTAAATGTTTCTTTTCAAAAAGTTCCGCCAAAAATCCAAGTCGCTTGATAACCGCGATATTATTAACCGCATTACAATAATCTATCAACTTTTGAGCATTTAGTTTTGCATTGTAAAAAGCACGAATTAATTCCGCAAAGCCACCGCTATATTGGGGTAAATCGAAACAATCAATAATCGTTTTCTCAATATCTGTAATCGGATATTTGTAATTTCCGTAGCCGTTAACAATAACTCCTGTTCGCTTATTTGGCTGAATTTTAACGAATTGATACGTTGTTCCTGCAAATTCTACTTCTTTTTTGAGTTGAGTAGTTTGAATAAAAATTTTATTCGGGAATTGTTCGGTAAGTCCGTGTAAATTCAGTGCCGACCAATAAGCAACAGCACTTTCTTTGGCAAGAAAAGTGCCGATTACATTTTCATCTCGGAAGTTGGCACGACAATATTTTCCTCGTTCAATGCGAGTGAGAAAGTCCTTTTTTGTTAGATTTTCAAGCAATTCATTTGTGATTTCTCCCTGAAATGCAAAAGTCTTTGTGTCTTCGACTGAAAAAACTTGAATTTCTTCTTTCTCTAAATATTTAAGAAAATCCATCTGCTCAATGGTTATGTACTTTGTTATTCTTCTCTTTCTTGCCATAATTGCACATTTTGTTTTATTATAACCTCTCTTTTTGTTCGGTTATCTTATATCAAAATACAAAATTACACTTTTATTTTAAATTGGCGGAATTTATATCGACTTATTTTTTTGGGGTGGTGGGTGAGCAAAGCTGAAAAATGGCGAAGCCTATTCTTGGCGTGGCATTGTTTTTTGCTTTTTATTTTCTGATTTTTCTTATTAGGTCATTCAACTTAAAATTAATGAAACTAACCTCTGTCCTATACTCATCTGGATCTTCCCAATAATGTCTTATTTTGTATCCTATATTTCTATCTACCAATTCTTTAATAACACAAACGGGTGCTTCTTTCAATAATTGTTGCAGGACATCGATATTATGCCTTTCAGTATCACAATAATGAAGTATATCACCCAATGATATAACTATCTTATATGCCTTATCTTTAGCACTGACAGCATCTTTTAATGTTCTTTTCGATATTAAATACTCAATATCATTAATTTCGGTTTTCATGTTTTTGCTATTTAAGTGCTCTTTAATAAATTGTAGCCCTTCTCTTGCTCTATGTGTTTCATCCTCTATCGCATTATCTAAAGCTTTTGCTAATTCAATCGCTTCATAAGCATCTAAATATGCACCTGTGGAGATTAGTAATTCAATTTGTTTAACTTCTTGAGTATCTCCAAGTTTGATTCTTGTAAAAATATCTCTTGCATCCTTGTTTTTCTCAACTCTAATTTTTTCTAATAAACTTAAGACTTGTTCATTTTTTAAAATATCATCATCTTCAAGTATCTGTAAAGTTATATATGGATTTTGATTTATCAGTTTTGATAAAATTTCGGTTGCAAGTTGTTTGTCTTGTTTTTCATTTGTTGCCGATAAATATTTTACTTTCATAAAATCGGCTTTATCTTTTGTGTGCAAACACTGTTCTGTTTCTAAAACAGCATTTTTAAATTCTTGTTGCAAATAATAAGCCTCTGCCATATATAAATGAGCCTCGTCTATTTTATATTCAAGATTCTCATTTTTTGTATAGGCGATTTCTGCTCGACCATAGTGCACCATCCTTTTGAAAGCATCTATCGCTTTTTGTAGATTTATATGTTCTTTTGAGCGTAAATGAATTAGCCCTATATTAAACCACGAAAACCAATCTTTCTTTTCAAAAGTCAATGCAGTATTAAACTCCTCAAAAGCATCGTCAAAATAAAGAGCATCGCCATTTTGAAGAGCAAATATTAAGTATTTTGTGCCTTCTTCTATATGGTATCTGCGTTCTCGTTGCGTTTCGGGGATTTTCAATTCTTGTAAAATTTGTCCTAATTGTTTATTGGATTGGGATAATTGATTGTGCAACACAGAAAAACCTTGTCCGACCAATTTCCCCAAAACAATAAGATTATTATTCACGTTTTGAATGCCTGCATTTATATTTGAAAGGTGTGTATTGGCTGTATTTACCCCACTTCTGATATTAGAAAGGTGTAAATTTGCAGTTTCAATTCCGTTGTCAATTTTTATCAAACTGCTGTTTAATGTATTAAATCCTTTTTCCAAAGAGGAAGTCAGCATATTGGCAACAGAGCCTATTTTGTTTCCAATAAAGTTTGCCGAATTTTCAATGGTTGTATTTGTTTCTTGAAAACCACTGTAAGTAACAACACTATTATCATTAATTGCCTTCCGAATACCTTCTGCTTGCAAAACTCCCAATTGCTGTAAAAACAAAGGGTCGTTTACATCGTAAGGTTGCATATTGCTATAAACTTCTCTTGACAAAAAGTCGGAGTATTGCTCTATCGCACTTTGACTCGAATTGGGAATGATTGAAAAATTTCTCATATCGTTTTTATATTTTTTCTTTGTAAAACTGTCAATTCAATAACACACTGTCGCTCGCGCATTACATATAACGGTCACATATTTGAAACGTTTGGCATTTCGAAGCACTTTTGATATGGGTTGAAACTTTAGATAACCCACTGACTGCCAAATGTTTTATATACGATATTGACAGCTGGTGTTTATTGTCTGTCGTTCTATTTTTCATTACAGAATACTTTCTCGCAATAGATAACCATGTATAGACCCTCGTTCAATCATAAAGTCAAGTATTGGAATTATTTTGTTTTTCAACTTTATTTCTTCTTTGATTTTTTGTCTGTTGATGAAAACAAACTTTCTTAAAAACATTTCCATGTAGTA
Organism: Culturomica sp.; assembly: GCA_031262745.1. Classification (GTDB taxonomy): domain Bacteria; phylum Bacteroidota; class Bacteroidia; order Bacteroidales; family Marinifilaceae; genus JAISHE01. The sequence goes on from JAISHE010000042.1 coordinate 12,864, forward strand.
TAGAGTGTTTGATTCTAAATCGTCAAGTTTTAATGATTTGTTGTTTGACACAATTGTATTAATCCAATTAATACCTTCTTCTTTAAAATTTGAACCGATAGAATTTAACACTTTGACAACAGAATACAATACAGCGGGAATGTTCCCTATTTCTTTTGAAGCGTTTGTATAAAGTGATAAATTTTCCTTTTTTAAACTACGCCACTCTTCAATTCCTTCACGCCACCAACGCCATGCGAGCAAATAATTTATAAGGATTTCTTTTAAATGGTAGCCACATGGATTTGCACATAATTCTTTTATTTTCGGATATATGTTGTTCCAGATGTGCCAAAATTGTTCATGTTTGTTTAGATAGTCTTCCGCACTTACTAATTTTTCAATAAATGAAGCAGTTTCTTCAGTTGAAGAAAACGAATCAATAAATGGTTTTAGAAAAATATTAATTTCACTTTTTTCTCTTTGTAAAATGAAATAAGCAAAATTTTTAAAAATATGTTGGCGTAACAAGTAAATGTTAGAGTCGTTTCCGGAATCGTCTGTATAACTTCTTCTGTCTTTTAATAACTGTGAAGCCAATAATGGCAATGATTTTGCATAAATATCTAAATGAATTTTATTTTTCGTATCAGAAGGAATTAATTGAAGAATTATTTCCAAATCATGAATATCAAGTAAAGAAATATCACTTATGTCAAATGAGATATGTTCAAAAGTAAAATCGACATTTGTCTTATCTAATTCTTCAAAAATCGAACTTTTAGAAATTTGACCCCAACCTATTTCTTTCCTTTTTTGAGCAATAATACTTTTATAGTGAGGTTTTAGTTTTATGTAGCCGAATAATATTGATTGAGCAACTTCGGAGTTTTGTTCCCAAAGTTTTGAATTATGTATAGATTCAATTACATAGTCACATATTCTTTTATATGCCCCAAGAGATGTTTCATCGAAAAGAGTTAAAATCATTATAGAAGCAAAGTGTTCTATTTCCTCAGGGTATTCTTCTATTAATGATGGAATTGCATGAATAGAAGCTTCAACGCCATCACTTATTTGATAATTATAATTATCGTTAAAAAGATTCGACAAGGAAGAAAGAATAATTTCTTTACAAAAAACCTTATCTTCTTTTGATAATTTGTCTTTGTATTTAATTAGTAATTTAGAACAAGCAAACGCAGGAGTGGGATAATCAAACATACCTATTCTGTTTCGTCCCGATTCCAGTTCTTCAACAAGTTGTTTTGTTTCCGATAAAGCTAAAAGAGGATTATTGTCATATTCCTCATGTTTTGCGGTTTTAGTTTGATTTCTTGAATCATCCGCCCACACTTTTAGTGGAAAATATTTAAGAAAATCTTGGTATCGATTTGATGCTTCTTCTCTTTCTTTTTTAAGTTCATCAGAAAGCTCTTTGGGACTAAGTTCTATTCGCAAATACTTATCGTCATCTTTTGATACTTTGGGTATTAAATTTCGCCTATCCATTCTTGCCAACAAAATTCCGTAAGATTTACTTGTTGAAGTGCTTGATTTATGTCGGTCAATAATCTTATACAATTTTTCGATGAATTCTGAATTTTGTTCTTCTGTAAACCCTTTTACACCGAAAAACTGATAATTTAAAAACAATGATTCTAAATTTAATTCTCTATGCTTGTCCTCGCATGTTTTTAATCTTTCATCTGTGTATAAAATGTTTTTAATTTTATCCATGCTATATCCTATTGAATATAGCGATTTAATATGAAAATCATTTGTGCTTCTGATAGTATCCATCTGAAATAATTCAATAGTTTTAAACAGTATTAAAGCTATATCATAGAATTTATCTGAATTTGCAAGCACAACACTGCAAACAATAGAAGTAAGAGAAGCCGATTTGGAATTAGTAAGAATTTCTAAAAGAATATGATGAATAATTTTTGATTCAAAATTTTGAGAAAAATACAAAAGAACTTTTTCTAATGCCATGTGCATGGATTCCAGTAAGTAAGGAACTACAGGGCTTCCATTCCCACGATACATACTCCAAATAGACCAACTCAAATACTGTGTTGTTTCTTTTTCATTTATATATAATGTGATTTTTTTTACATCGTTTTTCCCCTCGTCTGACTGACTATAAGATTCAACAGCCCTATTGGTAAAATCGATGATAAAATCCAATGTTTCCTGAAAAGCTATTTGCAGTAGCCATTTTATTGGCGTCTGATTAGCACTGGCAGGGGAATAATTGAAGTTATATTTTTCTGTTAAGCCATAACAACTTTCCATGCGATATCTATCATACCCAAATCTTCCATGTTTTTTCGGCTGTTTTTGCCAAAACAAGTCGCACAATTGGATAACAGATAAAGGGAGTGTTTTTATTAATTCAATTGCTAAATATGGCTTCTCTAAAATTTTAGAGCAAAGTCCTTCGTATGGGTCTCTGTGTTCAGTCCATTTATTAGAAACGACTTTGTCAAATATTTCTTTAAGTTCTGATTTTAGTTCACATGCTGAATTGAAAATTACTTTCAAAATATTTTCTTCTACGACTTCGTGCATATAGAAGTTTTCTTCGGTTTCAGTTTTTTGTATTACACTTAAAACCAATAAACCTGAATACCGTGTTGTCTTACCTACTTTGTTGGATTCGCACCAATCTGTTAAAACTGGTAAAACAAGGTTTAAATTCTTATCAAAAAAGTCAGATTTATGTTTGGAAATAAGGGCAATTACTTCTTTCCATCCTTTGCCTTTAGGTTTTATAATTTCAATATTTTGATTTGCTGATATATCGGTGCAGGCAATTCTTAATAGGAATAAAATCCGTTTTAGAAATACAAAATCATTTGCAATAATTTCTTTCTCGAAAAGCCTAAAAAATACCTCCGAATAATCCGACAATAAAACAGAAACTAATATTTCATCTTTCCAGAATTGTGTAATTTCAACATTGGTAAATGCATCATGAATAAATTGTTCTATTTCTTTACTGCTTTCAGATAAATGGCTGGAGAGCCACAATCTAAATACCCTACGCATAGGCAATGAATTCCCTAAATCGTCAAAAAACTCATTTATGTTAGAATGATTCGAGAAGCTACAAGAAACTATTTTGTCTAAAGTCCATTCTTCATAAATATCATGAGTAATGAAATATCCGTTATGCGTGTCGTCATATCCAAGTATCTCGTCTTGCTTTAATTGAAACAACGCTGATTGAGACAAATTATCAGCATTGATATAAAATCGCCCTGTTTCACATCTTTGTCTGGCAATGCTGATAATACATTTTTCTCTTTCAAGATGTAAGTTGTCTTTCTGAACAGTATTTTGTATTCTCTTTTTCCAAAGCAAGTCAATAAATCCATTATAGTTTCCTTGTTTGTCAATATTTGAATATTGTTGAATATACTCTCTTAGATAAAACAAGTTTCTAAGTCGCTCAAAGAATTTTTGATTGTCCGGAAGTGAGAATTTGAAATCATCGGCTATTGATTTTAATTCATCAGCACTTATCAAAGAAATGTCAATCACATTAAATGGCAACTGATAATTCTCCTTGATGTGGAAAGTCAAATCGTTGAGATAAGCGTAGCGTGTTGTAAAGATGATATTCCACGCATTCTCTTTTAACTTTTGTATTAGTGTGGTGAGAATGTCGTTATTAGAAATCTCTGCAAGTTTTTCTGCGGAATCAATTACAAATATTTTAAGTGGTTCATCTTTGTAAGCATTTAGAAATTGTGCAATTGTAAATTTGTGGTCAAAGTGAAATATGTCATTAACATGATTAACATTAAGTTCATTTGCTTTAAAAACACAAATTGGTATTTTCTTAAAATAAGAATTATAAAACTCCTTGAAAATTGCAGTTTTGCCGCAACCGCCTTCGCCAGAAATAATTATATTTTTTCTTTTTTGAGAAGCATCAGCTATAGCATCAACATCAGAACTCCGGTCGATTTTTATTTGTTTTTCTCCGAATGATATTTCTGTCTGAATTGCTTGTAAAATATTTTCGTTGTGTTTAGTAATTTCATCAAGCAAATCTCCTTCACTGGTGTCAAGGCAAAAAAAGATATCATTTATGTATTTGTTTTCAGGCAAAGACAATTGTAATTCAAAATGACTTGGAACACGCCATTGAATATTTATGCCAACTGCCTTAGCGGCTTCCTCAATCTCTAATTGGTATTTAGGTTTCTTTTTACTTTTAGAGGAACTTTCGGAAAGTTCTTTGTTTATGTATAGAAGTAATTCGTCTAATTGTTTGTTTTTGGATTTAGCTTTTTTGATTGAATCAATAATATCATCTTTATTGTCAGTGATTGAATTTGTATAATATTTAGATTGAAAACCATAATATTTTCCGTCTTTTTTGATTGGCTCTGTCTCAATTCCTGTTTGGTTTTTATAGCGAAATAATCCAATTCGATTATTAAACTCTGCACAGAAAAGCAAATAAGACATTTGCTCAAATGCCCAAGTTACTCTCTTATCGTATTTTACACTAAATATTTTCCAATTCATTTTTTGATATTCATTCTATTATTGAAACTCAAGGTTTTGGTCGCCTTACATTTGCTGCCAAGGTTTTATTTACGCACAACAAAGATAATCATTCGCAAATAAAATAACGTGTTACACATAATTACTTTATAATAAACAATATAAAAAGTGTATTTTATTAAAGTTTTTTAGTTTACGGACAATATTATTGTATATTTTTGGCTTCTAAAAAATATCAAACTCCGTAAGAATTGAGAAATGCAGATGAAGTCGCCGAAAGATTGTAACTTACATTTGGTTTGGAGTTCCGTGAGAAGTTTTATCGTCTCATCTGGTATATTCCATTGTTCCGCAAATTGCGTAATTGTTGACATTAATGGATTTTTGCCATTTGTAGAATTCTAAATCTCTTCTCGGTACATAGTCGTGGTTTGTCATAAATAAAAGTTTTAGTTACTGATTGTTGTTGTTTTATTCGCTAAGCTATGTGGGGAGTTCCCCATGTATTAAATCAATAACTGTTTACCTCCTTTCGTCATAAAATCCTATGTGATTGTGTTAAAATTTTGTCGTAGGGAGAAAAACAAGATGATTTGTTCATCGGTCGATGTAAAAAAACAACCGACTTTTTTCTTGCAAAATTTTGTGGGTTTGAAAAAAGAACCTATATTTGCAACGCTTTTTGAAATTCCTTAGTAGCTCAGTTGGTTAGAGCGGCGGACTGTTAATCCGTAGGTCGTAGGTTCAAGTCCTACCTGAGGAGCCTAATCCGACATTAACTTGTCGGATTTTTTTATAATAAACAATGTGTATTCATATACAATCCGCTATGAAAGACGAAAGATACAATCAAAGAGGTGTTTCCGCTTCAAAAGAAGATGTTCACAATGCCATAAAAAACATTGATAAAGGCTTATTTCCAAAGGCTTTCTGCAAAATCATACCGGATTATCTCGGAGGAGATGAAGAATGGTGCAACATTATGCACGCCGACGGTGCCGGCACTAAATCATCGCTTGCCTACATTTATTGGAAAGCCACCGGCGATATGTCCGTTTGGAAAGGGATTGCGCAGGATGCTATCGTTATGAATCTCGATGATTTGCTTTGTGTGGGTGCCACCGATAATATTCTTCTTTCATCAACCATAGGACGAAATAAAAATCTTATTTCCGGCGAAGTGATTGCTGCAATCATCAACGGCACGGAAAAAATTCTGGAAAGTTATCGCAATATGGGTATAGATATCTATTCTACCGGAGGTGAAACAGCCGACGTTGGAGATTTGGTGCGCACTATTATTGTGGATTCCACAGTTACATGCCGTATGAAGCGCAAAGATGTGATTTCAAATGATAAAATTGCAGACGGGGACGTAATCGTAGGCATGTCGTCTTTTGGACAGGCTACTTACGAAGATAGTTACAACGGCGGCATGGGTTCCAACGGTTTGACATCCGCACGCCACGATGTGTTTGCAAAATATTTGGCTAACCTCTATCCGGAAAGTTACGACAGCAGTATACCCGAAGATCTTGTGTATACCGGTAAATGTTCGCTCACCGACAGAGTGGAAGGAAGTCCGACGGATGCAGGCAAATTAGTGCTCTCTCCCACTCGCACGTATGCACCTATTATCAAACAGGTACTTGATAATTATCGCTCGCAGATACACGGTATGGTGCATTGTTCGGGCGGTGCTCAAACGAAGGTGATGCACTTTGTTGAAAATCTCCACATTGTGAAAGACAATTTGTTCCCTGTTCCCCCGCTTTTTAAGTTGATACACGAACAATCCGGCACGGAATGGAAGGAAATGTACAAGGTTTTCAATATGGGGCACCGTATGGAAGTGTATGTGAAACCTGATATTGCCGATGAAATCATAGCCATTGCAAAAAGTTTCAACGTTGATGCTCGGATTGTGGGACATTGCCACGCATCATCTGCCAACAAACTCACAATTAAGAGCGAATACGGCGAATTTGTTTACTGATTTTAAACTTTCCTCTGACGTAAAACTTCATACATAAGTATCGCAGAGGCAGCGGACACGTTCAAAGATTCTATATTGCCGAGCATAGGTATTTTCACCGTTTCAACGGCAATTTTCAATAAACCTTCATCTATACCCGTATCTTCCGAACCCATAACGAGGGCTATACCGCCGGTCATGTCGGCATCCGTATAAAGTTTGTCGGTTTTTTCGGAAGATGCAATCAGTTTTATATTTCTGCTGAATTTTAATTCTCTTGCAAACTTCTTCAAATTAAGCACCCTGCAAACAGGTATGTGATACAAAGCTCCGGCAGAAGTTTTTATTGCATCCGAAGATATTTTAGCCGAATGTTTATTGGGTATAACCAAAGCATGCACACCGGCACATTCGGCAGTTCTGGCTATTGCTCCGAAGTTGCGTACATCCGTAATACGGTCGAGAATCATTATAAAAGGTTGCTCGCCTTTTGCCACAACGGCATCGAGCACTTCGTCAATGTCTTGATAAGCCACCGGACTAACCTCCGCCAAAACTCCCTGATGATTGCGGTCGGCAAACGGTTTAAATGCTTCATCCGGCAAATACTGAAACGAAATATTGTTTTCCCTCAAAAGGTTGAACAGAGTTTGGAAAAGTTCACCCCTAACTCCCGTTCTAAGCATGACCTTATCAATTTCCTTACCTTGCTGAATTGCTTCAATAACGCTTCTAATTCCAAAAATGTATTCCTGTCTGTATTTTGCCATGATTATATATTTTTCAATTTTTCAACTAATTCCGTAGCCGCTTCCCATTCCTCCATCAGCTCTTTTATTTTATTGTTCACTTCCTCATATTCTCTGTAAACTTCTACGCTAAAATCTTCATCGGTCATCTTATCGGATAATGAAGCTTTAAGTGTTTCCGATTCCGTGATTTCGTTTTCAATACGGTTCACTGCCTGCTCGGCTTTCCGCAATTCCTTACTCGCACGCTTAAATTCTTCAAACGATTTCTTTCCGGTTGCTTCCTTATTTACAATAGGTGCCGCTTCCGTTGCTTGCGAAGATTTCTTTATGTTGCCTTGCCAACTTTCATATTCCTTGAAACATTGTACTTTCTTCGCTTCCAAGAAATCACTCACTCCTCCCAAATATTCTTTCACATTCTTATCGGCAAATTCCAGCACTCTGTCTACTAAACCGTTTAGAAAATCCCTATCGTGGGAAACCACTATCACCGTGCCCTCGAAATCTCTCAAAGCTTGCTTCAAAATATCCTTAGTTCGTATGTCAAGGTGATTTGTCGGCTCATCAAGTATCAGAAGATTGTAGGGTTCCAAAAGCAATTTAACCATCGAAAGGCGGGTGCGTTCACCACCCGAAAGTACTTCCACTTTTTTATCTACGTCATCACCCGAAAAGAGGAATGCACCGAGAATATCACGCATCTTTTTACGTATTTCCCCCACTGCCACTTGGTCAACCGTGTCAAGAACCGTCAACTTCGTATCCATTAAGTCGGCTTGATTTTGTGCGAAGTAACCGATATTCACGTTGTGCCCTTTTTTCAATTCGCCTTCAAACGGCAGTTCGTTCATAATCATGCGTACCATTGTGGTTTTACCCTCACCGTTCTTACCGACGAAAGCTATTTTTTCACCTCTCTTCACATCAAGATTCACATCACGCAGCACTTCTTTATCTCCGTAGGACTTACTTAAATTTCTACCGGTGAGCACCGTTTCTCCCGATCTCACCGCCGGTTGAAAACGTATATTAATCGAAGAAGCATCCTCCTTTTCAATCTCAATGCGGTCTAATTTTTCCAATTGCTTAATGCGTGATTGCACCTGCACCGACTTTGTAGCCTTGTAGCGAAATCTCTCTATGAAATCCTCCGTATCCTTTATTTGCTTCTGCTGATTAAGGTAAGCCCTCATCTGCTGATCTATTCTTTCCCTGCGAAGTTCTATATATTTTGTATACGGCACTTTATAATCATGCACTTTGCTTGAAAATATCTCAATCGTGCGCTTGGTTACATTATCCAAAAATGCACGGTCATGCGAAACAAGTACCAACGCTCCGGAATATGATTGTAAAAACGATTCCAACCATGAAATGGATTCTATGTCGAGGTGATTTGTCGGCTCATCCAAAAGAAAAATGTCGGGACGTTCCAAAAGTATCTTAGCCAATTCTATGCGCATGCGCCAACCGCCGCTAAATTCCTCGCATCTTCTTTCCATATCACTTTGCGAGAAGCCCAAACCTTTTAAAACCACTTCTACTTCCGCATCTATACTGCCCTCTCCGTGTATTGCCAACTGCTCCGTGAGTTCCGAAATTCTTTCCAACATGCGCACGTAGGTATCCGATTCGTAGTCATCACGCTCGGCAAGCCGGATGTTCAATTCTTTTAATTCCGATCGCATCATAGCAATAGAAGCAAATGCCTTTTCCGCCTCTTTACGCACGGTTTTGCCGTCGGCATAAATCATTGTTTGCGGAAGGTAACCGATTCTGACGGAACCGGAACGACTGATTGAACCGGAAGACGGTTGCTGCAAACCCGCTAACATTTTCAAAAGTGTGGACTTACCCGCACCGTTTTTACCTGCCAAACCGATTTTATCTCTTTTATCTATCATAAAGGAAACGGAATCCAACAGACAAAAACCTCCGAAGACTACACTAACATTATTAACGGATATCATTTTTCACAAAAAATTTGCCGGCAAAGATAATAAAATTATGTACATTTGTCGAGTTTGCTAAATATGAACCAATTAAAATAATAAGTCATGCCGAAAGGAATTTTTAGACTACCGAATATCACGAATGAACCCGTGAAAACTTATGCTCCGAAATCTACGGAACGTACAATGCTTAAAGCAAAATTAAAAGAAGTAAAAAACAGAAAAGTAGAATTGCCCATGATTATCGGCGGTGAAGAAGTTCGTACCGGTAACATGAAAGACATTCGCACGCCTCATGACCATGCACATTTGCTCGGTCAATACCACGAAGGCGGTGCCGAACATGTGGAAATGGCTATCAACGCCGCTTTGAAAGCCAAACCGGCTTGGGAAGCAATGAATTGGGAAAGCCGTGCCGCTATTTTCCTAAAAGCTGCCGAGTTGATCAGCGGACCATACCGCTATGAAATGAACGCAGTAACAATGCTCGGACAATCAAAGAATGCCTATCAGGCTGAAATTGATTGCGTGTGTGAATTGGCGGATTTCTATCGTTTCAACGTGAAAAACATGTGCGAAATCTACAACATCCAACCTAATTCGGCTGCCGGCACTTGGAATCGTTTGGTGTGGCGACCGCTCGAAGGTTTCGTATTTGCTCTAACGCCTTTCAACTTCACATCTATTGCCGGTAATCTACCCGGTGCACCGGCTTTGATGGGTAATGTGTGTGTGTGGAAACCGTCTAAAACGGCTGTCTACTCGGCTCATCTGATAATGAAAATATTGAAAGAAGCCGGATTGCCCGACGGAGTTATAAACTTGGTACATTGCTCCGGTCCTACGGCGGCAAAGGTGATTTTCCCGCATAAAGAATTTGCGGGTATCCATTTCACAGGTTCCACTGCCGTGTTCAATGATATATGGAAAAACATTGCAGCCAATATAAACACATACAAAAGCTATCCTCGCATAGTGGGTGAAACCGGTGGTAAAGACTACATCTACGCCCATCCGTCGGCATGCCCTCAACAAGTGGCAACCGCCATCGTGCGCGGTGGTTTTGAATATCAGGGACAAAAATGTTCTGCCGCATCAAGAGCCTATATACCGGAAACGATGTGGGATGAAGTTCGTAAATCGGTGGAAGCCGATTTGAAGCAAATAAAAATGGGCGATGTGGAGGATTTCACAAATTTCGTGAATGCCGTGATTGATGAAACATCTTTCGACAAATTGGCACAAGCAATAGAAGAAGCTAAGAAATCGGCAGATGCAAAAGTTATAATAGGCGGAGGCTTTGACAAATCAAAAGGCTACTTTATTGAGCCTACGATTATTCAAGCTTTGAAACCTACGTACCGCACTATGGTTGAAGAATTGTTCGGACCTGTATTAACGGTTTATGTTTACAAACAGGAGGAAGCGGATTCTATTCTCGACGTTTTGGATACGTCCACCGGATATGCTCTCACAGGTGCAATATTCTGCAATGACCGTGAGGAAATAGAACGATTGACCGCACGCCTCACTCACACCGCCGGTAATTTCTATATCAACGACAAACCAACGGGTGCCGTAGTTGATCAGCAGCCTTTCGGCGGCGGCAGAGGTTCCGGCACAAATGATAAAGCCGGTTCCGTGATTAACCTGCTGCGCTGGGTGTCGCCACAAAATATAAAGGAAGTCTTCGTACCTGCAACAGATTACATGTACCCCAATTTCCTTAATGAATAATGAATGTTGGTGTTCGGAAAGCCGTACTTGTTTTGCAGGTACGGCTTTTTTAATAAATGCAATATATTAGATAATTATAATAACTTTGTGTCATTAATTTTAAAAGTAAGACTATGGTTTTGTATTGTAGAAATTGCGGAGCAGAAGTACCCGAAAATGCGGTTGTATGCCCCCGTTGCGGCGCAAGTTTGAGAAACGGCTTTAACTATAATGGGGCTAAACCTCCTAAAACTTGGCTCGTTGAATCTATTTTAGCAACTCTTTTTTGTTGTCTGCCTTTCGGTATCGTAGGCATAGTGAATGCGGCAAGAGTGGAAACTCGTTTTTATGCCGGAGATTTTGAAGGTGCAAGAAGGGCATCCGTCAATGCAGGTCGGTGGACGTTGGTATCCGTATTATGCAGTGTGATAGTTGTGATTATCTATCTCGCCATTTTCGGATTTGCTGTATTTAGCAGTTTGACCAACCTAAACGGCATGAGTGGCATTTACTAAGCGAAATATTATTTACGGATGTATCGCTGTTTTGGTGATAGCGATTATAGCCGTAGTATATTTTAGTTACGACCCTGCCCAAAATAGCTATTTCCCCAAATGTCCGTTTTACGTGTTGACGGGCTACAAATGTCCGGGTTGCGGTTCGCAGCGTGCTATTCATGCTTTGTTGAACGGTAACGTAATAAGTGCCTTTACGGAAAATATGCTGCTTGTTCTTGCTATTCCCTACATTTTATTAGGCGTTGTGCTTGATATTAAAAAATTTCACGGTTTACGCATTCAACGACTGAGGAAAACACTCTACGGACAGAAAGCCATACTTGCGGTGCTCATTATAATTATTGGCTTCTGGATTTTACGCAACGTATTTTAATCATGAATTTACAGACAAAAGTTGAAATCACGGCTCCAAGCGACAAGTTACGACACTCTTCGCAAATGCTTTGCATAGGTTCATGCTTTGCCGAGAACATCGGTAGGAAGCTGCAAATGCACGGATTTAATGTCGACATCAATCCTTTCGGCATAGTTTATAATCCTCTTTCGGCAGCAAATGTTTTAAAACGATTATTGTCAAAACAAACATTCACGGAAGATGAACTTTTGTACAACAACGGAATGTGGGTGAGCCTCTCTCATCACGGAAGTTTCTCATCAAAAGACAAGCAGACATGCCTTGAAAATATTAATACGAGAATGTCGAGTGCTGTGGAGAATTTAGCGAAAGTCAACTGTTTGTTGTTCACTTTCGGCACCGCTTGGGTTTATGAATACATTCCGCAAAGTTGCATCGTAGGTAATTGCCACAAAATTTCCGCAGAACATTTCAATCGTTACTGCCTTGATGTGGGTACAATTGTTCGAGAATATTCTCGGCTTATAAACCACCTCAAAGCAGTAAACCCCGCCCTTCGCATCGTCTTCACCGTTAGCCCCATCAGACACCTGAAAGACGGTGCACACGCAAATCAGTTGAGCAAAGCAACTCTCCTTTTGGCTATTGATAAACTGTGCTCCTTGTTTCCCGAACATTACTACTTCCCGTCCTACGAAATTGTCATGGACGAATTGCGTGATTACCGTTTCTACGCTTCCGACATGCTTCACCTTTCGGAAACTGCCGTCGACTATATTTGGGAAGTTTTTAAAACCAACTGCATTACCGCTTCGGAGTATGAACTGATGAATAAGGTTGAAAAAATTAACAGAGGTCTGCACCACCGTCCGAGCGACCCAACGGATGAGGATTATCTTTCCTTTCGCGAGAAACTTCAAAGGGAAATAAACTCCCTTAAATCACTTTATCCGGAAGTCTACATACAGTCTGACACAGTTCTGTGAATAGACCCTGGGTAATACAACTTTTGGCGCATGTAATATAAGTTCCGGCACATGTAATATAAGTTTTGGCGCATGTAATATAAGTTCCGGCACATGTGCCAAAAGTTTAAGTACATCGCCTAAAAGTCGTATTACCCGTCATCCTCCGGTCAGCGACCGGATATGTTGTAGGGGCGTTGCATGCAATGCCCCTACATTGCACATTTTGCGCATGTTATATGTATGCTCTGAAAAATATTCTAACATTATTTTACGGATATTAAAGATTATTTTTTACATTTGCATCGCAATAGTTTCTTTGCAAAAACCATGGGTTTTTTAGGCTCA
>JAISHE010000062.1 GCA_031262745.1 Culturomica sp.
AAAAGACCCTCAAAAATACATGGTTTTTGCAAAGAAACTATTGCGATGCAAATGTAAAAAATAATCTTTAATATCCGCAAAAAAATGTTAGAAAAATTTTCACGCCCCACAATATAATATCCGCAACGCCTGTAATGTACGGGCGTATGGCATACGCCCAAAACAAAATAACACACCCCAACATCGTCATCGGGCGTTGCATGCAACGCCCCTACAACATATCCGTGCGGTTGTCTTTCGGTTCGTAAAGTCGGGGTATCTAATTTATTTGTAAACAACGAAAATTTGATTGAAAAATCTTATTTTTGTCGGAATTTAGATCTAATACAAAATGACTATGGAAATTAATATTCCCGAAGAAGGAGAAGTGAAATCTCTCAACTTTATAGAGCAAATTATAGAAGAAAATATTGAGGAAGGTAAAAACGACGGCAAAGTGCAAACCCGATTTCCGCCGGAACCTAACGGCTATCTGCATATAGGGCATGCGAAAGCAATATGTCTTAATTTCGGTTTGGCAAAGAAATATAACGGCAAATGTAATTTGCGTTTCGATGACACCAACCCCACAAAAGAAGATGTAGAATACACGGATTCTATCGAAGAAGATATAAAATGGCTCGGTTTTGCTTGGGACGGAGAAATTAGATATGCTTCCGATTATTTTGATCAACTTTACGAATGGGCTGAAAAGATGATTATTGCAGGAGAGGCTTATGTCGACGACCAATCTGCCGAAGTTATTTCCGCTCAAAAGAAATCTCCTATGGAACCCGGCATCGAAAGTCCATATCGAAATAGAAGCGTAGAAGAAAATTTGGACTTGTTTAGACGCATGAAAAACGGTGAGTTTGAAGAAGGTTCCAGAGTTCTAAGGGCTAAAATAGATATGTCATCACCGAATATGCACATGCGCGACCCGATTATGTATCGCATAAACTATACACACCATTACCGTACAGGCGATAAATGGTGTATATATCCGATGTATGACTACACTCACGGTCAAAGCGACTACATTGAAGGTGTAACCCATTCGCTATGTACTCTCGAATTTGAAATTCATAGACCTTTATATAATTGGTTCCTCGATCAACTGATTAACACCGAGTATCGTCCCAGACAAATTGAGTTTGCACGTTTAAACTTGAACTACACTGTGATGAGTAAAAGACGGCTTTTGCAATTGGTACAACTCGGATATGTCGACGGTTGGGACGACCCTCGCATGCCTACAATCTCCGGTTTGCGCCGTCGTGGCTACACACCTGAATCTATTCGCATGTTTGCGGATAAAATCGGTATAGCCAAGCGTGATAATGTTATAGACGTGTCGTTATTGGAATTTTGTGTGCGTGAAGACCTTAACAAAACCACACAACGGGTTATGGGTATTCTAAATCCTGTGAAAGTTGTCATAGACAATTATCCTGCGGATAGAACAGAGACAGTTGAAATAGAAAACAATCCGGAAGATGAAACTGCAGGCAACAGAGAAGTGGCTTTCGGTAGAGAAATCTACATTGAACGTGAGGATTTTATGGAAGATGCACCTAAAAAATTCTTTCGCATGACAGTGGGACAGGAAGTGCGCCTTAAAGGTGCCTACATAGTGAAGTGTACGGGAATAGAAAAAAATGCAGAAGGAGAGATTACCTTAATACATTGCGATTATAGTCCGGAATCACGTAGCGGAAGCGGCACGCCCGAAAGTCAACGTAAAGTGAAAGGCACTCTCCATTGGGTGGCAGCTCATGATGCCATTGAAGCCGAAGTACATCTCTACGATCGTCTTTTCAAAGATCCGGAACCTGACGGACATAAAGATGTGGATTTTAAAGAATTCTTAAATGAAGATTCGTTGAAAATATTGAAAGGTTGCAAATTGGAATCATCTCTGAAAACCGCTCAACCGGGAGATCGTTACCAATTTCAACGTGTGGGTTATTTCTGTGTTGATAAACACTCTACCCCTGATAATCTTATCTTCAATCGCACAGTGGCATTGAAAGACACTTGGGCTAAAATACAAAAGTAATAAGCAATAGTTGTATAAATAATGTAATATGAAATTACAGAAAGAAACACTCGCAGAGGAGATCAAATCCTACCTTTATATATTTCTCGGAATAGCCATGTACACTTTTTCAGTGTCGGCATTTTTAGTTCCACACAAAATTGTTGGTGGTGGTGCAACCGGTGTTGCCACTATCGTTTACTATCTTACTTCCCAAGCTGTGCCCATAGCTGCAACTTACCTTATTATAAATGTAATATTGCTTGCTGTAGGCGTGAAGTTACTCGGTCCTAAATTTGGGATTAAAACTATATTCGGGATAGCATCAAGTGCCGTTCTCTTGGGCTTCTGGCAACCATTACTACCTGCTGAAGCACTCGTGTCTGACGTGTTTATGAGTACCATTATTGCAGGTATCGTCAACGGTATAGGTATTGCCATTGCCATATCCTACGGCGGAAGTACGGGTGGCACCGATATAGTGGCACTTATTATCAATAAATATAGAAACATTACACCCGGAAAGGTTATGCTCTATTGTGATTGTGTGATTATTGCCGGCACTCTCCTCATTAACTTCGATATAGAAGGATTGATGTATGGTTATGTGCTTATGGGAGTTGCATCAATAACTGTTGATTTTGTGCTTTCCGGACAAAAACAATCGGCGCAACTTTTCATTTTCACGGAACATTACAACGAAGTAGCCGAAAATATAACGCAAACATTTCAACGTGGGGTAACCGTTGTTGATTGTGTCGGTTGGTACAGTGGGCAAGCTAAGAAAATGTTGATAATAGTTGTGCGCAAAAATGAGGCTTTGGAAGTTCTCCGTATTGCCAAAAGAGTAGATCCTAACGTTTTTATGACCATGAATATGGTGATGGGAGTGTTCGGAAAAGGTTTCGACGACGTTAAAGAGAGCAAGAAACACAGGAAGTTAGCCCAAACTGCAAAAAAAATCTAAAAATAATTGAAAAAAGTTTTGGAGTGTATTGTGTGAAACAATACCTTTGCACTCGCTTTTCAAAAATATGGGGCAGGGGTGATAAGAAGGGTTGTATTTTTTGAGGCTTTGAACAATAGAGTTCTTTGAAATGATTAAGGAAAAAAGATAGAATAGTAGCATAAGTGCGTAATATTCGAAAATAGACGACAGACTGTCAATACTAAGTAAACGGATATTGAAATATAGATTTCAAACTG
>JAISHE010000063.1 GCA_031262745.1 Culturomica sp.
ACGGCTTCTCCGTCCGTTGTCTGCTTGGAAATTAGCGGGTGGGGCAGAGCGGGTGCTCGGCGGCGACCGTAGGGGCGTTGCTTGCGACGCCCCCCAACGGGAGATGCAAGCACCTGCGAGAGTTCTTTGACTATTTGATTGATTTGACTCTTTCGCAAAAATTTTTTCCGCAGGAAAAAATTTTTGGCGCGATGTTTTTTGGGCGTATGGCATACGCCCGTACGGTGCGGCTCGCAGAGCCGCGCGCGGGGAATAGACAATGGGTTTAAACCCATTGTCAAAACGGCAGACATACAAAAGCACGCCTGCTTTTAAAAAAAGCAAACCGTGCAAATTTTAAAAGCACGCCTGCTTTTGGAAATTGCAGGCGGGCTTTTCCTCAAAAGCCTTCGGGCTTTCGGATAAAAGCAGGCGTGCTTTTGGAAAACCAATAACAATGGGTTTAAACCCATTGTCAAACAAACAACAATGGGGCATGCCCCATTGTCATGATCGGGCTGCCGTAGGCAGCATTGTTTAATAGCCAGCCGGCTTGTCGGCTGGCAGGTATGTAGGGGCGTATGGCATACACCCGATGACAGATATTATGAAAAAGGTGTCGAATTCGACACCTTAATAAACAATAAAGGAGTATTTCAATGATTAAGAACACAAATTATGGCAAAAATTAGTGTAAAAGATACGGATTTAACTATTGTAAAAATCAATAATGCGGATTATATTTGCATTACCGACCTTGCGCGGTACAAAAATCCGGAACATTCCGATGATGTGATAAGAAACTGGATGCGAAACCGAAATACGTTGGAATTGTTGGGCATTTGGGAAACTTTGCATAACCCGAATTTTAAACCCGTCGAATTCGACGGGTTTAGGAAAGAAGCGGGGCTTAACAGTTTTGTGATGACCCCGAAAAGATGGATAGAATCAACTAATGCTATCGGTATTATATCCAAATCAGGGCGTTACGGCGGAACTTATGCTCATCAAGATATTGCCTTAGAATTCGCAAGTTGGATTTCAATAGAGTTCAAACTTTATTTGTTAAAAGAATTTCAACGCCTCAAAGAAGAGGAGCAAAACCAACTTGGCTGGTCGGCGAAGCGTGAACTTGCAAAAATCAATTACCATATTCATACGGATGCTATCAAGCATAACCTTATTCCGGCGGAGCTAACAGAAAGGCAAATTTCCATTATCTATGCCAGCGAAGCCGATGTATTGAATATGGCATTGTTTGGTATGACGGCAAAAGAATGGCGAGATGCTAATCCGAATTTGAAGGGGAATATTCGCGATTATGCCACGATAAACGAACTTATTTGTCTCTCAAACATGGAAAATATCAATGCTGTTTTAATCAATGATAATATCACTCAGAAAGAACGGCTAATCAGATTGAACCGGATTGCGATACAGCAAATGCGGGTATTAAATGAAGTTGAAAACAGAAAACTATTATTAGAGTCAAATAAATGAAAATAACTTTGTAGGGGCGTTGCATGCAACGCCCGATATAAATAGAATTAATAATTATAAATAGAGAAACGATATGTTAAAGAAGATTTTGTTGGTGGTGTTGGTTTTGTGGGGTGGGGATGTGTTTCCACAGGCTGTGGAGGACATAAAACGCAATAGCGATTATTTTTGGGGCGAAGGAGTGAGCAGTTCAACCAAGAAAGCCGAAGATGAAGCAATCGGCATGATATTGAACAGCATATCCACAACCGTTGTGAGCCGTAGTTTTGTGGACACGGAAGAAAAGGTTGTGAACGATAAAACGGACTTCAATCAAACTGCTAAGTTTATTTTGGAATCTTATTCCACCGCCACTTTGAGAAATGTAACCAGACTCGGCGAATGGATGGACGACAACGGCGACAGCCACGTGTTTTGCTATATCAAGAAATCGGAAGTGAACAAGATTTTTGCGGAGAGAGAAGCGAAGATTAAGGATTTTATAGCCACCGGTTTGGAAACCGAAAGCAAGTTGCAGTTAGCCGATGCGCTGAAATATTACTATTGGGCATTGATGTTGCTGAAAAGTCATCCTGAAGGAGTAGCGATGACGGGCGACATTGCAGGACGCCAACAAATTCTGTCGACTTTTCTTCCGCAGAGAATCAACGAAGTGTTGGACGGAATAAGTCTCAGAGTAACGGGGAAAAAATCGGAAACAAATCTCACCATTTATAATCTTGCCTTCACGTTTAAGGGCAAACCGGTGAGTAATCTCGAATATAAGTTTCACAACGGACGTTCTTATTCACCGACGACGAGTGCGCAAAACGGCATTGGCACGGCAGAGTTGGGAGGTGTTGAAGAAGGTTCCGTGAAAGACATACAGTTGCTTGTGGAATATGAGTTCGGCGACGAATGGAAAGCCGACAAAACGCTGGAAGACGTTATGAACAAGTTGGATCCGGTGAAATTCAAGAGCGCATTGAAAAAGACTTCAATCGTGCCACAACAGGTGGAAGAATTTAAGCCGGAAGTGGTTACGATTGCGTCGTCTGTTGTTTCGGACGATTTCGGCACTCCGACAAAAGAAAAATCCTTTGTCGGAGCAGTGGACGGCAGCAGTTATTCGGATTTGCTCGGCAAGGTGCAACAAGCCATTGCAAGCAAGCAGTATGATGCGGCAAGCGATTGTTTCACTCCGGAAGGCTACGAAATGTATAAAAAACTTGTGGGCAGAGGAAAAGCCGTGATTTGCGGCTCACCGGATTATCGTTTTATAGCTTTTGAAAACGGGGTGTTTGCACGCTCGCTGCCGATGCGTTTCACTTTCACCAACCGCCGTTCTTTTGTGGAAGATGTGGTGTTTGAAATAGACACTTTGAGCAAGAAGATACGCTCTCTTTCGTTTGCGGTGAACGACAATGTGGCGTCCACAATTCTCGACAACAAAGCATGGAACAATTATTCACGCTTGGCTATTATCAATTTCATAGAAACTTATAAAACGGCTTACGCTTTGGAAAGGTTGGACTTTCTTGAATCGGTGTTTTCCGACAGTGCGCTGATTATTGTGGGAAGAGTGGTGAGACCCACCTACACGATTGAAAGTCGTCGCGTGCCGCAAGAGATTGCCTACAACACTTTGAGCAAGGATAAGTATATGCGCAACCTCGAAAGGTGTTTCAGGGATCAGGAGTATATAAATTTGAAGTTCACCGACACCGAAATAAAACGTGCCGCCAAAGGTGGCGAGATCTACGGTATCCAGATGCAGCAGGAGTATTTTTCAACTACTTACAGCGACAAGGGCTACCTCTTTCTATACGTCGATTTGAATGATGTCAATAAGCCGATAATTCACGTGCGCACGTGGCAACCGGAAAAGGATACCAACTTGGGACTCTTTAATCTCGGCAATTTGGGGATGTAGCGTGTTTTTGTTTAGTATACGAAAATATTTATCTTTGCAAGCGAAATGCAGATTGTGTAACCATAAAATTATTTGAACATGACATTTTCCGTACCTTTTAAGACTTTGGAGTTCGGTTTTGCGAACTATCGTACTTATTTTTTCAGTTTGGTTTTTGTAGCGGGCAATATTCTTTTGCCGCAATTGTGCCACCTCGTGCCTCAGGGCGGATTGATTTTCCTGCCGATTTACTTTTTCACTTTGATTGCCGCCTATAAGTTCGGTTTGAAAGTGGGTTTGTTGACGGCGGTGCTTTCACCGGTTGTGAACAGTTTGCTTTTCGGTATGCCGGTTTTGGCAATGCTGCCTGTTTTGCTTATAAAGTCTTCTCTTTTGGCTATTATAGCGGCTTGGGTGTCGAAAAATGCTCATTTGTCTTTGTTGAGCGTGGCTTTTGTGGTGATTGCTTATCAATTTGCAGGTGGATTAGCCGAATTGATTATCACCGTTAGCTTTTCGGCTGCCGTTCAGGATTTTGTTGTAGGCTTTCCGGGTATGTTGATTCAAATCTTTTTAGGTTGGTTTGTTCTCAGGCTTTTAGCTAAGTATGAATTCTAAAACATTTGAGGAAGTTTTGGAGAAATTGCGTCGGATGCAATTTCACGAGCCTTTCGATATGATTGTTGCCGTTGCAAACGGCGGCATTATTCCTGCCGCTTTGATAAATCAGAGGTTGAATGTGGAATTGCAGCTGCTGAAATTGCATTTGCGTGATGCCGATCAGAAGCCCATTTACGATGAGCCGCAACTTGTGGAGGATTTGAAGTTTGACGTTGCCGGTCGCACGGTGTTGTTGGTGGAAGACAGGGTGAAAAGCGGTGCCACTTTGCGCATGGCTAAGCAACTGCTTTCGGAAGCCGCATGCGTGAAAACATTTGCGGTGAACGGTGAAGCCGATTACTCTCTCTACAATGAAACCTGTTTTCGCTTCCCTTGGCTGATGTGAAAAAGGGTCGGAGCAGGGTGCTTTGATTTTTTATAAATTTGTTATATCTTTGTGAAGTTTTCTTCGGGGCAGGGTGAAATTCCCTATCGGCGGTAAAGTCCGCAAATCCTTAACGGGACCGAACCGGTGAGATTCCGGTACCGACGGTTAAAGTCCGGATGGTAGAAGAACTAATTTTTGTATTTGTGTTTTCATGATTTTATTATTTTGCCCCGTACATTAACAGTGCGGGGATTTTTATTATGGAAGAAGATG
This sequence comes from Culturomica sp., assembly GCA_031262745.1. Lineage (GTDB taxonomy): Bacteria > Bacteroidota > Bacteroidia > Bacteroidales > Marinifilaceae > JAISHE01. The sequence continues at coordinate 4,632 of JAISHE010000063.1, forward strand.
TGAAATATATGCGGCGGGCAATGGAGCTTGCCGAGAACGGAAAGGGATGGGTGAACCCAAATCCTTTGGTGGGTGCGGTGATTGTGAAAGACGGTCGCATCATCGGTGAAGGTTGGCACGAACGCTACGGCGGCTTGCATGCTGAACGTAATGCTTTGAAGAATGCGACGGAACCGGTTGAAGGCAGCGTGATGTACGTAACGTTGGAACCTTGTTGCCACCACGGTCATACGCCGCCTTGCACGGAAGCCATAATCGAGGCGGGAATTAGTAAGGTGGTGATAGGCTTGACGGATCCTAATCCCAAAGTTTCCGGCAAAGGCATACTGATATTAAAAGAAGCAGGAATAGAGGTGGTTTTGGGCGTTTGTGAGGATGAATTGATACGGCAAAACAGAGTGTTTTTAAAGTATATCACCACCCGATTGCCTTGGATTACGATGAAATCGGCTATGACATTGGACGGCAAGATTGCCGCTTTCACGGGAGATTCCAAGTGGGTGAGCGGAGAGGAGTCGAGAATGATGGTTCAAAGGATGCGTGCGGAGAATATGGGCATAATGGTAGGGGCAAACACCGTTAAGTGTGATAATCCTATGCTGACGTGCAGATTGGACGGAGATGTGCGCCAACCGATTAGAATCATTGTTGACAGTAAAGCCGGAATGCCTTTGGACACTAAGGTTTTGCAAACAGCAAATGAGTATAGAACGGTGATTGCTTGTACGAATAGATACTCCTTTGAGAGGTTTCGGGATATACGGAAAAGCGGAGCAGAGATTTTAGTGTGTAGTAAGTCAAGAAATGCTCATGTGAATTTGAAGGATATGTTGCAGAGATTGGGGAAAATGGGGATTGATTCTATTTTGCTTGAAGGAGGCGGTAGCTTGAATTATTCGTTCTTGAGCAGTGGTTTGATAGATGAGGTGTTTATGTTTATAGCACCTAAGTTTATAGGCGGTAGCGAAGCTCTAACGCCGATTGAGGGTTTGGGAATTGAGGAAATGTCAAAGGCAGTGCCACTTAAAGATGTGCAGGTTACCACTGTCGGAGATGATATTTTAATTAACGGAAGAATAAATGTTTACAGGAATTATCGAAAAGATTGGAAAGGTGAAGAGTGTTGTGAGGGGAGCGAACAGCGTGAAGTTGGAGATTGAAGCCGGTGAGTTGCTCGAAGATGTTTCGGTGGGCGACAGCATTTCTACCAACGGGGTTTGCTTGACGGTTACGAGTTTGAAAGGCGACAGCTTTACGGCTGACGTGATGCACCAAACTATGCGGCTCTCGAATCTGGGAGTTTTGAAGCAGGGCGACCGCGTGAATTTGGAGCGTGCACTCACTTTGCAAAGCCGTTTGGGCGGGCACCTTGTTGCGGGGCATGTTGACGGAGTGGGGCGCATCACGGCTTTGGAGCGTGATGACACGGCGGTGTGGATAACGGTTGCCACGCCTCCGGAGATTGCACGTTATGTTGTTGATAAGGGTTCTATTGCTGTTGACGGAGTGAGTTTAACGGTGGCATACGCCGCCTGTGGTTCGTTTAAGGTTTCCGTGATACCGCACACTCAGGAAGCAACAACTCTAACTTCTAAGCGCATCGGAGATGTTGTGAATTTGGAAAACGATATGATAGTGAGATATGTTGAGAAGTTGATGAAGGGTGATGAAAGAAAAGGTATGAGTTTGGAATTTTTATTGGAGAACGGTTTTTAATTAAGTGTGTTATGAGAAAATTTAATACGATAGAAGAAGCAATTGAGGATTTGAAAGCCGGCAGGATGCTTGTTGTGGTAGACGATCCGGATAGAGAGAATGAGGGCGATTTGATTTGTGCCGCCGAATTTGCCGTGCCGGAGACTGTTAATTTTATGGCTACTTACGGAAAGGGTTTGATTTGTATGCCTATGAGCCGTGAGTTGACGGAGAAATTGGGTTTGGATCAAATGGTGGTGCATAATACGGATAATCACAGCACGGCATTCACCGTTTCGATTGATTATGTAGGTACGGGTACGGGTATTTCGGCTTATGAACGCTCGCAAACGGCTTTGCACACTGTTGCCGACGATTCTAAACCGGCAGATTTCCGCCGTCCCGGACACATGTTTCCTTTGGAAGCGAGGGAAGGCGGTGTTTTGGTGAGAGCGGGGCACACGGAGGCTACCGTCGATTTTATGCGGATAGCCGGTTTGAAGGAATGCGGATTGTGTTGCGAGATTATGCGTGAAAACGGTGAAATGATGCGCACAACGGAGTTGATAGTTTTCGCTGAGCATCATAATTTGAAAATCGTTACGATAGAGGATTTGATTGCTTATCGCCGTCGCACGGAAATGCTGGTGGAGGAAGTTACGATTACCGAGTTGCCCACGAAGTACGGCATTTTCAAGGCTCACGGTTTTGTTAACAAGATTACCGGCGAGCATCACGTTGCTTTGGTAAAAGGTGATGTGGCAAACGGCGAACCGGTTTTGTGTCGTGTGCATTCGGAATGTTTGACGGGAGATGCTTTCGGTTCGCTTCGTTGTGATTGCGGCGACCAATTGCAGGAGGCTTTGCGACGCATAGAAAAGGCAGGCAGAGGGGTGTTGCTCTATTTGCGTCAGGAAGGGCGCGGCATAGGTTTGATTAATAAATTGCGTGCCTATAAGCTCCAAGATGAGGGTATGGATACGGTGGAGGCTAATTTGGCATTGGGTTTCAAGGCTGATTTGCGGGACTACGGTATCGGTGCCGAGATTTTGGCAAGTCTTGGCGTGAAAAAGATGATTTTGATGACAAATAACCCTTTGAAAATATCAGGTTTAAACGGTTACGGACTGGAAATTGTGGGCAGAGAACCGATAGAAATGACGTGTAACGAAAAGAATGAGTATTATATGTACACTAAATATAAGAAGATGGGACATATTTTGCACGTTAGAGAACGGGAAAAAAAGGTTAATGATTAATATACAATAAATATAACAGTTATGAATTTAATAGAAGGAAAATTATTGGCAGAAGGTCAACGCATCGGCATCGTTGCGGGACGTTTTAATGAGTTTATCACCGCTAAATTGCTTGGCGGAGCTGTGGACGCTTTTGTGCGTCATGGCGGCAAGGAAGAAAATATCGATGTGGCATGGGTGCCGGGGGCATTTGAGGTACCATTGATTGCTAAAAAGATGGTGGAAAGCAAGAAGTATGATGCGGTGGTTTGTTTGGGTGCCGTGATACGCGGTGCCACGCCTCATTTTGACATGGTTGCCAACGAAACCACTAAGGGTATAGCCTCCGTAGGACTACATACGGGTGTGCCGGTGATTTTCGGTATCCTCACAACCGACTCCATTGAACAGGCAGTGGAACGTGCGGGCACCAAATCGGGCAACAAGGGTTTCGATGCCGTTGTTAGTGCCATAGAAATGATCAACCTTATAAAAGAGGTAACGAAGTAGGGGCGTTGCAGGGCATATATTTTTTAGTTACGGCAAAATTAAAATATAATATTTACCTTTGCGTATCAAATTGTTGCAACAGCGATTTTTAATATTTTAACGGATTAACAAATATAGATGGAAGCTACAGACACAATCAACAGAATAAGTTTTATAACTTTTATCATTGAGAAATTTGCATCCACCTACAAAATGGATAGGCAATATGCTTTTTTGTATTTAAAAAAATACGGCGGACTACAATATGCTTTTGAATGCTGGCAGAGTTTGCATGTAGATAATCCGTTTTGGGCAGTGCGTGACATATACAAAATTTGTTATAAAAACGGAGGAATGAGATGAAAGTATATCACGGCAGCGACACTTTGATTGATGTGATAGACCTTGCCAAATGCAAGCCTAACAAAGATTTCGGCAGAGGGTTTTATGTAACGAAATTGCAAGAACAGGCAAGCGATATGGCTAAGCGTATTTCTAAATGGAGTGGTAATCAACCGTTTATTACCGAATTTGAGTTTGAAGAATATGCCTTTGAAGATGAAGAGCTAAATACGCTTCGATTTGAGGTTTATGACACTGATTGGTTAGATTTTATCGTACAAAATCGCAATAGACTTTCAAAGCAAAATCTGCATGAATACGATATTATAGAAGGTCCGGTTGCAGATGATGCTGTTTCGGTAAGAATAGATGCTTATTTGGATGGGTTAATTTCTCGCAATGATTTTCTGGAAGAAATGAAGTTTAAGAAAACTACGCATCAAATATGCTTTTGTACAATGCGCTCTCTACAATACCTTAAATCGACAACGGCAAAGCCCGATGGGTTATTTTATTTAATAGACGAAAAAATAATAAAAGAACTAATTTTATCTGACGGCTTGCCGGAACAAGTTGCAACAGATTTATATTTTTCTTCCGACACATATAAAGATTTCACTGCCGGAAAATTAAACGGCAAATCTTGGGTAGAAATTTATGAGATATTGAAGAAACAAAAGTAATTCAAAAAAAATTTGGGGAACTTGCGGGCACCAAATCGGGCGACAAAGGTTTCGATGCCGTTGTTAGTGCCATAGAAATGATCAACCTTATAAAAGAGGTAACGAAGTAGGGGCGTATGGCATACGCCCGAAACATACGCCATATACGGCGGGCATTGCAGGGCATATTTTTTTTAGTTACGGCAAAATTAAAATATAATATTTACCTTTGCGTATCAAATTGTTGCAACAGCGATTAAAGGCATGTATAGTCCCATTGACATAGACAGAGAGAAACTCACGATCATGGGGGTTCGATTTCCCGATCTGAAGACGCTTGATAGTGCCGCAAGTGCTATCGGGTCTAATATGTTCGAGGGGTTCCAGCCGACCAAGAAACTTATACGGCTTTATCTTGATTACAAGATGGGAAAAATTAAAGGTTCGCAATTTTTAGCCGCACTCAAATCTGCGATATGAAAAATGCCCTCCCGACAACGTTGATGTTTATGAGCGTTATATGTCCGGGACAATCAACGGCAACGTAAAAATGCTTTCCGAGTTAATACTTGGTATTATATAGATATTCTCTCTACACGGAACATCTTTTTTCCCTTAGGTCGCAGACCTAAGATTATGGAAATCAGGCTCTGCTAGCCGAAAGACAACCACAAATCCTTGCCTTTTGGGCGATGAACGTATTGTTGTAGGGGCGTTGCATGCAACGCCCGAAAACATGCACCGACATCGTCATCGGGCGTATGCCATACGCCCGTACATTACAGGCGGGGCGGGTATTATATTGTGGGGCGTGAAAATTTTTCTAACATTTTTTTGCGGATATTAAAGATTATTTTTTACATTTGCATCGCAATAGTTTCTTTGCAAAAACCATGTATTTTTGAGGGTCTTTT
>JAISHE010000064.1 GCA_031262745.1 Culturomica sp.
CGCATGTTATATGTATGCTCTGAAAAATATTCTAACATTATTTTACGGATATTAAAGATTATTTTTTACATTTGCATCGCAATAGTTTCTTTGCAAAAACCATGGGTTTTTTAGGCTCAAAAATCGGTGAAAATCAAGAAAATCGGCTCAATTGGGAAAGAAGCTAACTGCAATATTTTTAAACAATTACATCATATCAATATGAAAACAGAAGAGACCGAAAAAGGGAAAAAAAGAGGCGAAATATACCATGGTTTTTGCAAAGAAACTATTGCGATGCAAATGTAAAAAAATAATTTTTAATATCCGCAAAATAATGTTAGAATATTTTTCATGGCACACCATATAATATCCGCAACGCCTGTAATCTACGGGCGTATGCCCAACCATTTCCATGGTATTTTGAAAATCGTAGGGGCAACCCTTGTGGTTGCCCTATTGTTTGTTGCCCCATTGTTATTTTGGGCAACCACAAGGGTTGCCCCTACGAGGGTTGACGACATACCTTAGGTCATCAACCTGAGGGGAAAACAGTGTTGGGCATTGCATGCAACTCCTTCCTACAAATGTATTGCTTCGCCGTGGGCGGCTTCGCTTGCTTCCATAATGGCTTCGCTCATAGTGGGGTGAGGATGTATGGTTTTCATCAATTCTTTTCCGGTAACACCTGCTTTCTTTGCCAAAACAAGTTCGGCAATCATTTCCGTAACGTTGCTACCGATTAAGTGGGCACCGAGTAAAAGGTCGCTTTCGGCATCGAAAATCAATTTCACGAAACCTTCGTTTGCACCCGCCGCACTTGCTTTGCCTGAGGCGGTGAACGGGAATTTACCAGTGCGCAGCTCGTAACCGGCTTCAACGGCTTTCTGCTCCGTCAAACCGACCGATGCCACTTCCGGTGTGGTGTAGGTGCATCCGGGAATATTGGAGTAGTCAATAGGAGAAGGGTTCAAGCCTGCCAATTGTTCAACGCAACAAATTGCTTCGGCTGATGCCACGTGAGCCAAACTCGGAGTGGCAATAATATCACCTATGGCATAGATATTTGCTATGTTTGTGCGGTAGAAATTGTCGGTTTTCACTCGTCCGTTTGCAATTTCCACACCTGCTTCTTCCAAACCTATACCTTCCGTATTGGGAGTTATGCCGACTGCCGAAAGAATAATTTCCGCTTCATGCACTTCCGTTTCGCCTTTCTTGTTTTTGATACTCACTTTTAGTAATTCGCCGCTGTCGTCCACGCTCTCAACGCAGGCATTGGTCATCACGTTTATTCCGGCTTTTTTGAAAGAGCGTGCAAGCTGTTTTGAAACTTCCTCGTCTTCAAGCGGTGTGATATTGGGCATAAATTCCACAAGAGTAACTTTGCAGCCCATTGAATTGTAGAACCATGCCAATTCGGAACCTATGGCTCCCGAACCTACTACTATCATTGAAGCCGGCAAATGATTAAGTGTTAGAGCCTGACGGTAGCCGATAATGCGTTTGCCGTCCTGCGGGATGTTTGGCAACTGTCTGCTGCGTGCACCGGTTGCGAGAATGATGTGATTTGCCGAATAAACGGTTTTCACGCCGTTTTCATCCGTAATTTCCACATTTTTGTCGGCAGTGAGACGCCCGTGTCCGGTCAAAACGTTGATGTTATTCTTTTTAAACAAATACTGTATGCCTTTGCTCATCTTTTCGGCAACGGCACGACTTCTTGCAATGATTGCAGAAAAATCCGGTTGAACGTTTTCAACATTCACTCCGTAATCTGCCGCATGACGTGCATAGTCCGCCACTTGCGCCGATTTCAAAAGCGATTTGGTGGGAATACATCCCCAATTAAGGCAAATACCACCTAATTCGGCTCTTTCCACCACTGCCGTTTTCATTCCGAGTTGTGCGGCTCTTATGGCTGCCACGTAGCCACCGGGTCCGCTGCCTATAACTATCAAATCGTAGTTCATATCTTCGTTATTTTGAGTAGAATTTAAAAATCTTTATTTTTTTGCAAAACCAAGCAATAGCAAATATAAGTAAAAAGCACACCACAATTGTTGCTCCCGACGGGAAATTCAATCCTGCCGAAATAAAAAGCCCTGCCACCGAACCAACGCAGCTCACAATGGCTGATGCCACGAGTTGCGAACGGAAATTTTTGAAAAACAGTCCTGCAATAGCTTGCGGTATTGTGAGGTAGGAAATAACGAGTATAATGCCGGCAAGTTTCATGCAAAGCACAATTGAAAGTGCTATAATTAAAGTAGTTATCGTTTCAAGCAAGTTGATGCCTATGTGATGACTGCGACTGTATTCTCTATCGAAAGCAATGTAGAAAAGCGGTCGATTGAAGATTGCAAAAAATGCAATAACGGCAGCGCAAAGTAGAACCGCAAGAGTGATTTGTCCGCTTGTAACAGTCAGAATATTACCGAAAAGATAGGACATCAGATTGGGCGCATATCCGGGAGTCATGTAGATAAAAAGCACTCCTATTGCCATGCCCGTCGACCAAAGTATACCGATAACCGAATCTTCTTTCACTCGCTTATTGCCCGAAAATAACTGAATTATAAAAGCTGAAATCACAGCAAAAAACGTGGCACCTGCCATAGGCGGTAACCCCATGAAATAAGCAAGTCCCAAACCTCCGAATGAAGCATGGGTGATGCCGCCGCTCATGAAAACCATGCGCCGAGCAACGATGTAGGTACCTGTTAATCCGCAGATTATACCTATTGAAACGGTTGCAATCAGTGCGTAAACAAAGAAGTCATAATTGAATAAATCAAACATCGGCAACTGATTTGGACGGTTCATAAGTCAAAAAACGGTTCACCCTCACCAAAGTTTTGGCGTAGGAAGAGATTGTTTCCAAATCGTGTGAAACCACGACTATCGACAATTGTTTGTTCAAATCTTGCAAAATAGGGAAGAAATCCCTTTCAAAATCGGCATCAGTGAAAGTCGTAGGTTCGTCGAGAATTAAAATACGGGGCGAAGAAATCACTGCACGACAAAGTAAAACCCGTTGCAACTGTCCGCCGGAAAGTTCACCTATGTGGCGTCGGGAGTAGCTGCCCACTCCATAGCTTTCAAGCAACGCATCAGCCCTGCGATAGTCGTCATTTGTGTAAAATTTGTTGAGACCTTTTTCAGAGAGTAAGCCGGAGAGCACTGTTTCCCTGACATTTATCGGGAAATTCCTGTCGATAAAATTGTTTTGTGGAAGATAACCGAATAAATTTTTAAGATCCGCATGATAAACGATTTTTCCGGAGTAAGGAGTTATCAACCCTATGATAACTTTTAGAAGAGTTGTCTTACCGCCACCGTTCGGACCGATGATACCGATAAAATCATCATTTGCTATTTGCAGATTAACTTTTTCTATGACTTGTTCACCGTCGTAACCGGCACTCACATCAATAAGTTCCAAAACGGGTTCCGATGTGTCCATATCAATTAAAGATCGATTAAAGTTTTTTCTGTAAGATTTCCGTAAGCCGTTTCATTTCGGCAGTCCAATCGGGATTTAGAGGGTCGATACCAATAACTTCACAATTCGTTTCTTTTGCCACAGCTTTGGCATTTTCTTCGTCAAATTGACTCTGTATGAAAACGATATGAATGTCTTTTGCTTTCACGTCCTCTATGATTTCTTGCAAATGTGCGGGAGAAGGCTCTTTACCTTCGTTTTCAATGGAAATTTGTTCCAAGTTAAATTCATCGGCAAAATACGTGAGAGCAGGGTGATAGATTAAAAATGAGCGATGCGATTTATCCTTTAATGCCGAGATAATTTCGGTATTAAGGTTTTTAATGCTGTCATCGAATTTCTCCGCATTTTCTCTAAAAAAATCTTGTTTTTCAGGATATTCGTTTGCCAGAGCTTTGTAAATATCCCAAATTATGAAATGAGCATTTTCCGTAGACATCCATATATGGGGATCAACGGAATGTACATGATTATGATCGTCTTGGGAATGGTTGCAACTTCCTTCAAGCAAAGGAATATTGTCGGAATGGTTAATGAGCTTAATGTTTTTGTGCTCGTCAAGCACGGGGTAGAGATGAGTGGTTTCAAAAGGCAGATGACCGATTGCAAAATATATGCTGCTGTTGTAGAGCTTTTTAAGTTGTTCCGTCTGTAAATCGCAACTTGCGGGACTCATTCCCGGAGGTATCATCACATTCACTTTGACATAGTTGTCTGCAATTTTTTCTACAAAGTACTTTTGAGGCAAAATGCTGACACTCACCAAACGCTCTTCGTTTGATTTACTCTTGCATGACAGTGTTGCCACTGCCATGCAGAATAAAATCAAAAGTTTTCTCATGCCTTTTTGTATTTACCCAAATCATCAGGGTTAAAATTGCGTATGAAAGCCGTGTGGGCTGCAACTTTTGCCTGACCGTATTTAATGAAAATATCAGCCGATTTGGCATACACTTCATCTCTCTGTGCATCAATCAACAAAAGATGTCCGATTATGGTGTAACCGGCAATTTCTACCAATCTTCTTGCGTGGAAATCAGTGTATTCGGTGTTACCGACAGCGGTAACGCAGTCGGTCGCATTTTCCAATTCGGTTGCCATTTCTTTCAAAATATCCTTCAAATATTCCTGTTCGGGAGCAATGGCAGAAGTTTCATAAACTTCACGTATATATTTCAAATACTGACCGGTGGTAACTCCACGTATAGCTGCCACAACCTGCAACTGTGAAGTGCCCTCGTAAATGTTGGTGATACGTGCATCCCTCACATAACGCTGGATAGGGTAGTCTTTCGTGAAACCGGAACCGCCGTGAATCTGCAAAGCATCGTAGGTGATTTCATTGGCATACTCGCTTGCAAACAACTTCTGCAAAGGTGTGTAGATATTTGCCAACTTTTCATATTCCTTCATCTCGGCTTTTTCATCCTTATCCAAAGCCCTTTCCTTAGAAACAAAATAGTAGGTCTTATAAACATCTACAAAACGGGCTGTTTCATAAAGTATAGTTCTTATACCATGTAATTTAGCTTCCATATTTGAAAGCATTTCATACATTGCGGGAAACTCAATAATGGGGCGTCCGAATTGCTTACGGGATTTTGCATAGCTTAAACCTTCACGGTAAGCCGCTTCTGCAATACCCACCGACTGACCGCCTATACCCAAACGGGCAGCGTTCATCAATGCCATCACATATTTAATCAAGCCCATTTTCCTGTCGCCGACCAACTCTGCCGGAGCATCTTTGAAAACTAATTCGCATGTGGGCGAACCCTTGATACCTAATTTGTTTTCGATGCGGCGCACCGTTACGGCATCACTGTTTCTGTCGTAAATAAACATCGACAAACCGCGTGCATCGTTGGTGCCTTCTTCGGAACGTGCCAAAACAAGTGAAATATGACCGTCGCCATTGGTAATGAAACGCTTAACACCGTTCAAATACCATATTCCCGTTTTTTCATCCAAAGTAGCTTTCAACTGCACTGCCTGCAAGTCTGAACCTGCATCAGGTTCCGTTAAGTCCATTGCACAAGTTTCACCTGCCGAAACTCTCGGTAAGTACTTCATTCTCTGTTCTTCCGTTGCAAACTCGTTGATGGTTTCGGCGCAATCCTGCAAACCCCAAATATTTTGAAGTCCCGCATCGGCACGTGCCACCATTTCTGCTGCCATTATAAAAGGTACAATCGGGAAATTCAAACCGTTGTATTTGCGGGGAAGCGAAATACCGTTCAAACCTGCCTGATTGATAACATCCAAATTCTGACGCGTGCCGCGTGCATATTTCACATGACCGTCAACAACTTTCGGACCCTCTTCATCCACCGATTCGGCATTTTCATTCACCACATCGGCACAAATCTCTCCGACAATTTCCAAAACTCTGTCATAGTTGTCGATAGCATCTTCAAAATCTTTCGGAGCTTCTTCAAACTCTTGAGCCTGAGTGTAATTCCTTTCCTTCAAATCCACAATCTTCTTCATCAAAGGATGATCCAAGTGGAATTTTATATCTTTATTATCCGTATAAAAATTACCCATAATAATCTTTTTTCTAATTACTTACTGTTTTTCTTGTAGAACTGTATCATCTTAGGTATCACAACGTTCAAATCTCCGGTAATCACATAATCGGCGAATTTATTGATAGGAGCGTTAGGATCGGTATTGATTGCAATAACCATCGAAGATTCTTCCATGCCTGCCGTGTGCTGAATTTGACCCGAAATACCGCATGCAATATACAGTTTGGGACGCACTGTGGTTCCCGTTTGACCGACTTGACGTTCATGTTCCGCAAAACCGGCATCAACTGCCGCTCTCGATGCGCCGACTTCTCCACCAAGTACTTCTGCCAACTCAAACAACAATTTGAAGTTTTCTTTAGAACCTACTCCGTAACCGCCGGACACTATGATAGGAGCTGTTTTAAGGTTAATTTTCGACTTTTCAACATGTCTTTCAATAACTTTAACTACAAAGTCCACATCATTAACGTATTTCTTAACGTCAATTTTCTTAACTTCTCCCTTATGGTTCACATCAAAAATCTCTTTTTTCATGACACCTTCTCTAACCGTTGCCATCTGAGGACGACATTCCGGATTCACAATTGTTGCCACGATATTACCACCAAAGGCAGGACGAATTTGATATAAAAGATTAGTATACTTGTTTTGAGTTTTAGCATCCTCATAATCACCTATTTCCAAACTTGTACAATCGGCAGTCAAACCGCTGTGCAAAGCAGAAGAAACACGGGGACCAAGATCACGTCCGATACTCGTAGCACCCATAAGTGCCACTTGCGGTTTTTCTTCCCTGAAAAGTTTAACAAGAATTTCCGTGTGAGGCAAAGTCGTGTACGGATACAAATTCTTATCGTCGGCAATCCAAACTACATCTGCTCCGTAGGGCATCACCTGTTTTTCAATACCTTCCAAATTTGTACCTATCACCACTGCTTCCAACTTCACACCCAATTTATCGGCAAGGCTACGTCCCTTAGTGAGTAATTCCAAACTCACGTCGGCAACCACACCTTCTTCTATTTCGCAATATACAAATACGCTATTCATAATTATCCTATTGTGTGATTAACAATTAATTCCTTCATCATGGCATCAATATCCTCATCATTCGGTTTAAGCACCTTAGCTTCTTTAGCTTGAAACACAACGTTTTCAATGTTCTTAACCTTTGTAGGAGAACCGAACAAACCTAATTGGCACGGATCGGTTTCGATATTTTGCACTGTCCATTCATGTATTTTCAGATATGGACGGGTAGAGGTCATTGTCAAATAATCCTCATTGCTTTCCTGTGCCTCACTCGGAGTTTTGGCATTCTTATATTTCATCACCCTGTGAGCATTTCTTGGGCGACAAGCAGCTGCCGAACCGTTAACCGTGATAACACAAGGCACCGGACATTCCACCGATTCCACACCTCTTTCCAAGCGGCGACGGATAGTTAACTTGCCGGCTTCGGCTTTCAAAATTTCTTCTGTGTAAGTAACCTGAGGCAACCCCAATTTTTCTGCCACCTGAGGTCCCACCTGTGCCGTATCGCCGTCAATTGCCTGACGTCCGCAAATAATCAGGTCGTAGCCTAATTTTTTTAATGCACATGAAATTGCATAGGAAGTAGCCAAAGTGTCGGAACCTGCAAAAGCTCTGTCCGACAACAAAAAACCTCCGTCCGCACCTCTATACATTGCTTCGCGTATAATTTCCGCAGCACGTCCCGGTCCCATCGTCAGTATCTCAACAGTACTTCCTTCAAAACGGTCTTTCAATCTTAATGCCTGTTCCAAAGCGTTCAAATCTTCGGGGTTAAAAATAGCCGGCAAAGCAGCTCTGTTCACAGTGCCGTCAGCTTTCATAGCATCTTTTCCCACATTTCTCGTGTCGGGAACCTGCTTAGCCAGCACCACAATTTTTAGTCCTTTCATTATTTAATAAATTTAAGGTTTATATAATTATCCTAATTTAAGCGTGTAAAAGTAATACTTTTTTTGAAAATGCACTAATTTTTGATTTTAGACTAACTTTTGATTTTAGACCAACTTTCAATTTTTATGGACTAACTCTTAATTTTAGTCCACTAATTTTCAATTTTAGTGTACTAATTTTTGAATTGAGTGCACTAATTTTTGAATTGAGTACACTAATTTCTGAATTGAGTGTACTAATTTCTGAATTGAGTACACTAATTTCTGAATTTTAGTCCACTCGGTTTTTAATTTAGTTTTCTGATTTTTAGGTTTTTACCGAAGGAATAAATTGTTGCAAAGATAGAATCGGAAAATTTTTGTACTTTTGTTATCCTTTAATTCTGAAAATAATAAAAATATACGATATGGAAAATGAAAAAGTGAAATGCTTGATCATAGGTTCGGGACCTGCCGGATATACGGCGGCAATTTATGCTGCAAGGGCAAATCTAAATCCCGTTTTATACACGGGAATGATGTTTGGCGGTCAACTTACTACTACAACAGATGTTGAAAACTTTCCGGGTTATCCGGAAGGCGTTACAGGTACCGTGCTTATGGAGGATATTAGAACTCAGGCAGAGAAATTCGGAGCGGATATTCGTTTCGGAACTGTTAGTGATGTGGATTTTTCGGAACGTCCTTTTAAAATAACAATTGACGGAGATAAAATCGTCATAGCGGAAGCTGTTATCATTGCAACGGGAGCAGAAGCGAAGTACTTGCCTTTGCCGTCGGTACACCAATTTAGAGGTTCGGGCGTGAGTGCATGTGCCACTTGCGACGGTTTTTTCTATCGCGGTAAAGATGTTGCGGTAGTGGGAGGTGGCGACACGGCTTGTGAAGAAGCTACTTATTTGGCAGGTTTATGCAGAAAAGTTTATTTGATTGTGCGTAAAAATCACCTGAGAGCATCCAAAATAATGCAACATAAAGTGGTTGCTACGCAGAATATAGACGTTTTGTACGAGCATAATACAAAAGAACTCTACGGCAGTCCTCTTGGATTAGAAGGAGCAAAATTACTTTATAAGATGGGCACACCGGAGGAGAAGGAGGTGGATATAAAAATTGATGGTTTTTTTCTTGCAATAGGACATCATCCTAATACGGATGTATTTAAAAAATACATACAAACGGATGAAAACGGTTATATAACGACTTTCGGGAAAAGTACGCGCACTAATGTACCCGGCGTATTTGCAGCGGGAGACGTTATGGATCCCAATTATCGTCAGGGGATTGTTGCGGCAGCTTCCGGTTGTAAAGCAGCAATTGATTTGGAACGGTTTTTAGTGGAAACGGAGTGAAAATGAATTATCTCGGCAAATATTTTATATTATTGAAAACTTTGTATACTTTTAGCATGCTAAAAATTCGTTACTCATGCTGAAAGCAGGCGGAAATAATCATAATAGTGTATGTTTCTACGAATCAGACCCGATGTTGGAACCGTATAAGTTTATTATACAAAAACGACATCGGGATTTTGTTTTGAGAGAAGCAGGATTTAAGGGTAATGCAACGAGATTATCGGACGTATTCAATTCTTATCTTTACTATGGTTTGCATAGCACTCCGGACGGTTGGGTGATGCGTGAATGGGCACCGAATGCAACGGCAATTTATATGATCGGTGATTTCTCTTTATGGGATAAAACGGAGACTTATCGTTTAAATCGTATTCATGACGGTAATTGGGAGTTGTATCTGCCGGAAAATGCTTTGCAACACGGAATGATGTATAAACTTCTCATCGAATGGGAAGGAGGCTGCGGAGAACGTTTGCCGTCGCATGTCAGGCGTGCAGTGCAGGATAATTCTACTAAGATTTTCACGGCTCAGGTTTGGCAGCCGGAAGAGTATAGATGGAAGAATGTGCAACCTTTGAGATTGAAGAATCCGCTTATTTATGAGGTGCATATAGGTATGAGTACCGAGCGTTATGATGTTTCCACTTTTGAGCAATTTCGTATTGAGGTGCTTCCGAGAGTTGCGGCTTTGGGATATAATGCCATACAGTTGATGGGTATACATGAACATCCTTATTATGGTTCTTTCGGTTATCAGGTGTCCAATTTCTTTGCTGTGAGTTCGCGCTTCGGCACTCCGGAAGATTTGAAGCGATTAATTGACGAGGCGCATGGTTTGGGAATATCCGTAATTATGGACATTGTTCATTCTCATGCCGTAAAAAACGAAATAGAGGGATTGAGCCGCTTTGACGGTACGGAAGATTTATATTTTTATCAGGGAGATAGGGGAGTTCACAGCTTATGGAATTCCAGATTATTTGACTACGGGAAAAATGAAGTTTTAAATTTTTTGCTTTCAAATTGTAAATATTGGTTGGAAGAGTTTCATTTTGACGGTTTTCGTTTTGACGGCATAACGAGTATGCTGTATTGGGATCACGCTTTGGGTCGTGATTTCACCGATTACAAGTTTTATTATGACGGTAATCAGGATGAGAATGCTATTATCTATCTAACTTTGGCTAACAGGCTGATACATGAACTTCATCCCAATGCAATAACTATTGCGGAAGATATGAGCGGTATGCCGGGTTTGGCAGCCCCTGTCGAGCAGTGCGGAATAGGTTTCGATTTTCGTATGAGCATGGGAATTCCGGATTATTGGATAAAGTTAGTCAAGGAAAAGCAAGATGAAGAATGGCATGTAGGTGATATGTTTTATGAACTCACGAATAAGCGTGCCGACGAGCATACTGTTAGTTACGTTGAAAGCCATGATCAGGCTATGGTTGGTGATAAAACCATGATATTTAGATTGCTTGACAAGGAGATTTATTATTCGATGAATGTTCTTGAACGGAATATGGTTGTGGACAGAGGAATTGCATTACATAAGATGATACGTCTTATCACTTTGGCAACCGCCGGCGACGGTTATCTGACTTTTATGGGCAATGAATGGGGACATCCCGAATGGATAGATTTTCCCAGAGAAGGTAATGGATGGAGTTATAACTATGCACGTCGCCAATGGTCTCTTGTAGATGATAAATTATTGCGTTATAGATTTTTGAATGCTTTTGATAAGGCAATGATTAAAATTGTGAGAAACAAACGCACTAATTTTTTTGCTCCTTCGCCTAAGCCTCTTGTGCGTGATATAGAGAAACAGTTGCTTGTTTTTGAAAGAGGAAAGTTTTTATTCGTATTTAATTTTAGTCCTAACTCATCTTATTCGGATTATCATTTTGAAGTTAAAGCAGGTAAATATAAGGAAGTTATGACAACAGATGATGTGGAATTCGACGGTTTTGACAGATTGAAAAAAAATGCCGAACATCTTACTACTTTCAATGGTGAAAAAAATTTATTAAGTTTGTACGTTCCTTCTCGTACCGCAATTGTGTTGAAGTACGTTGATTAATATTTAAAATATAAGATTATGGCTTATTTGAAATTTAATAAAGACGAATTAGTAAATCTTGAATATTCTCTCGACAGAGAAGTTTTGGCAACTAACAGAGCCGGCGGTTATCTTTCGTCGACTATTGTCGGGTGCAATACACGTAAATATCATGGGCTTTTGATAGTTCCGATAGAAGAATTCAACGGCGATAATCATGTGTTACTTTCAGGTTTGGATGAAACGGTCATTCAGCATGATAAGGAATTTAATCTCGGTATCCATAAATACCCGGGTACGTATTCTCCTAAGGGACATAAATATATTGTTGATTTTGAGTATGAACCTGTTTTTACTTTGAAATACAGGGTGGGCGGTGTACTTTTGAAAAAAGAATTGATACTTGTTCACAACGAAGATCAGGTTTTGCTGCGCTACACTTTGTTGGAAGCCAAATCGGACACTTTATTGCGTCTTAAACCGTATCTTGCTTACAGGAACGTGAATAGTCTTTCTAAGGCTAATATGATGGCTAATACGCGTTATGAAGTTATATCAAACGGAATACGCTCCAAGCTTTATAATGGTTTCCCTTATCTGAATATGCAGTTGAGCAAAGCAAATGATTTTGTTGCTTCGCCCGATTGGTATTATAACATAGAGTATTCGGAGGAAAAAAACAGAGGCTATGATTATCAGGAAGATTTATTTGTGCCCGGATATTTTGAAGTGCCTATTAAGAAAGGTGAAAGTATTATTTTTTCCGCTTCTACCGTTCCTTCGACAACTCCTTCAAGACTGAAAACGAAATTTCAGAAGTTGGTAGACGAAAGGGGACCGCGCAACAGTTTTGAAAACTGTTTAAAATATTCGGCATCTCAATTTGTGGTGAGAAAAAAAGGCAGGGGTACGGAGATTATAGCGGGTTATCCATGGTTCGGTTCATGGGGAAGGGATACTTTTATAGCTTTACCCGGAGTAACGCTTTATGCTTCGGATGACACTGTTTCTTGCAAAGAGGTTGTAGACACGATGTTGCGTAATTTGCACGGAGGTTTATTTCCTAATGTAGGTTATGGAGCCGGTGCGGCTTATAATTCGGTGGATGCTCCGATGTGGTTTTTCAAAACTTTGCAGGAATATGGTAAGAAATATGCTAATGATGCGGAATTGTGGAAAACTTTCGGCAAAAAAATAAAGATTATTTTGGAAGCCTATCGCAAGGGTATTAATCAATACGTTGGGATGCGTGAAAACGGTTTGATTTGGGCAGATGAACCCGGTAAGGCATTAACTTGGATGGATGCGATTGTAGACGGTAAACCTGTTACACCGAGAGCCGGTTATCAGGTGGAGATAAATGCTTTATGGTATAATGCGGTATGTTATTCGCTTCATTTGGCAGAAATTGCGGGAGATAATAAATTTGTAAAGGATTGGAAAGCTTTACCTTTATTGATAAGTGAAAGTTTTGTTAAGACTTTTTGGAATGAAGAAGAGAATTATCTTGCGGATTATGTGGATGACACCGGTCAGAATCTATTTGTTCGTCCGAATCAAGTGGTGGCGTGTTCATTGGAATACAGCATGCTCACGGATGATATGAAACAAGGTGTTTTGGAGGTGGTTGCTAAGGAATTGCTTACTCCGAGAGGTTTGAGAACGCTTTCTCCTAAGAATTTACTTTATCAGGGTTTATATTACGGTGATCAACCTACGAGAGATAAGGCTTATCATCAAGGCACTGTTTGGCCCTGGTTGACCGGTCATTATATTGAAGCAAATTTCCGTCTCTACGGTGCTTCTTTTGTTCAAAAAGCAGAAGAATTGGTTGCGGATTTTGAGGAAGATATTGCTCTTTATGGAGTATGTTCCATTTCGGAAGTGTATGACGGTAATCCGCCTTATCGTCCTAACGGGTGTATTTCGCAGGCTTGGAGCGTGGGTGAAATATTGAGAAGTATTGCATTAATAAAGGAATATAAGGCAATTGCAGAAAATGGCAAAAAGAAGAAAGTAACAAAATAGCTATATCACTATGAAAGTATTAATGTTTGGTTGGGAATTTCCGCCTCATATTGCCGGAGGATTAGGTACGGCATGTCTTGGTTTAACTAAGGGACTTTGTCGTCAAGATGTTGAAGTGTTGTTTGTTATGCCTAAGGCAAGCGGAGATGAAGATCAAAGTGCCGTAAAAATTATAAATGCAAGTGATATTGAAACCAATTTCTACGGCTTGAATTATGAAGAATATGTGAAGAATATAAAGTTCTTGGAAATCGGTTCTAATTTGGTTCCTTATTTGGATCCCGAAACGTTTGAAAACGAAGTGAATGAACAACAAAAATATTCTTCTTTATCCGAATCGATAAGTTATAAGAATAAATACACATTTTCGGGTAAATACGGCGCAAACCTCATGGAAGAAGTGGCACGTTATGCGGTTGTGGCAGCTACCATCGCAAAGCAACAAGAGTTTGACGTTATACATGCTCACGACTGGCTGACTTATCCTGCGGGTATTGCTGCGAAGAAAGTTTCCGGTAAACCTCTTGTTATACATGTTCATGCCACAGAGTTTGACCGTACAGGTGAAAATGTAAATCAGATGGTTTATGACATTGAGCGTCAAGGGATGGAGGAAGCAGACAGAGTGATAACGGTTAGTAATCTTACAAGAAATATAGTTATTACCCGTTATGGTATTGATCCTGCAAAGGTTTTTACCGTTCATAATGCGGTCGACTTTCAGTCATATTCCGAAATGGATGTTGAAAAAGGAGTTAGAGAGAAGGTGGTTACTTTTCTCGGACGTATCACGTTTCAAAAGGGACCTGAATATTTTATCGAAGCAGCTCATAAGGTGTTGAAGGCTTATCCTAATGTGCGTTTTGTGATGGCAGGCAGTGGCGATTTAATGAATCGTTCCATACGTCGTGTGGCACGTTTAAAGATTGCTTCGCATTTTCATTTCACAGGTTTTTTGAAAGGTCAAGACGTTCAAAAAATGTTTGCATATAGCGACGTTTACGTTATGCCGTCGGTTTCCGAGCCTTTCGGAATTTCTCCTTTGGAAGCTATGCGTTCCGGTGTACCTACGATTATTTCAAAACAATCGGGCGTTGCCGAAGTATTGAAATATGCTTTGAAAGTTGATTTTTGGGATGTTGATGCTTTAGCTGATGCCATTTACGGTTTATTGAAATATCCTGCATTAGCTACAATGGCGGAAAAGTACGGTTTGGAAGAGGTGAATGCAATGAAATGGGACGGTGCAGCTGTTAAATTGAAAGATATTTATCACGGAATTTGTAATAATAATTAACGATATAGATTATGGAAAAGAAGTCTTTATGCTTATATTTTGAAGTGCATCAACCGTTGAGATTGAGAAAATATCAATTTTTCGATATAGGCAAAAAACACGATTATTACGATGATTTTGCAAACCGTAACAATATCCGGAAGTTAGCAAGTCGTTGTTATTTACCGACTAACAGTGTATTATTAAATTTAATACGTGAATACGGTAACAATTTCAAAGTAAGTTTTTCCATATCCGGTAGTGCGCTTGACTTGTTTAAACAGTATGCACCGGAAGTGATTGAGAGTTTTCAAGAATTGGCGAATACAGGTTGCGTGGAGTTTTTGACCGAAACTTCGGCTCATTCTTTGGCTTCTTTAACAAATGAAACCGAGTTTAAGGCACAGGTTAAAGAACATTCCGAACAGATAAAAAAACTATTCGGTCAAACGCCTGTAACTTTCAGAAATACAGAGTTAATTTATTCCGATGAGATAGGTGATATGGTGGCAAAAATGGGCTATACAACTATGCTTACCGAAGGTGCAAAACATATTCTCGGATGGAAAAGTCCTAATTTTATTTATACCAATGCTATTAATTCCAAATTAAAGCTATTACTTAATAATTTCAGTTTGAGTGATGATATTGCTTTTCGTTTTTCAAACTCTTCATGGGATCAATGGCCTCTTACGGCTGAAAAATATACACAATGGCTATTGGAATCTGTAAAAGACAGCGACGTGGTAAATCTTTTTATGAATTATGACACCTTCGGAAGAAAAAATTCGGAAAGTTCCGGTATTTTTCAGTTTTTGGAAAATCTTCCGAGAGCGGTGTTCTCAACTTCCGCATTGGAATTTTTGACACCTAAGGAAGTTGTTAAGAAACATTTACCTGTGGCACCGTTGTTTGTTCCTTTCCCTATTTCATGGTCGGACGAAGAAAGGGATGTTACGGCTTGGTTGGGTAACGAATTGCAGGAAGAAGCTTTTGAGGAATTATACAAATTGAGCGATAAAGTTTCCAAATTAAAAGATGAAATATTGTCGTATGATTTCAGGGCATTACAATGCAGTGATAACCTTTATTATATGAAAACTAAGCTTTTCGCCGGTGTGGCACGTAAGTATGAAACGCCTTACGCATCACCCTACGAGGCTTTTATTAATTATATGAATGTGTTGAGTGATTTTATTGATAGAGTGGAAATAGAATGGGAAGCAAAACTTTCCCAAAAGAAGGAGGTTAAAAAAGCGGCACCTAAATCTGCGGCTCGTGCAAAGAAATAATTTAATTGACCGGTAGCTCATAAGGCTGCCGGTTACTTGTGATATAAAAAAGATAAAAACTAAAAAGTAGCAACATGGATAGTAAAAATTCAAATAATCCTGCATATTTATTTGAGGTAAGTTGGGAAGTGTGTAATAAAGTTGGAGGTATCCACACTGTTATTGCAACTAAGGCATTGAATATGTCTAAGGAATACAATGATAGTCATATACTCATAGGACCTGATGTATGGAGATATACGGAACAAAATCCGGAATTTATAGATGAACCTTCGCTTTTCAAATCTTGGAGGGTGAAAGCGGCTCAAGAAGGTTTGAGAATTAAAATAGGAAGATGGAATATAGCGGGCAAACCGATAGTGATTTTGGTAGATTTTACTACGTTTATTCATCTGAAAGACAAGATTTTTTCGGATTTCTGGGAGAAATATAAATTGGATTCAATCAGCGGTCAGTGGGATTATATCGAACCGGCATTATTCGGTTACACTGCCGGCAAGGTGATTGAAAGTTTTGTACGTTTTAATTCTTCCGTAAGGCAGAGGATAATTGCACAGTTCCATGAATGGATGACCGGTACCGGTATTTTGTATCTTAAAAGTGCACTTCCGCAGGTGGGTTGTGTTTTCACTACTCATGCCACAGTGTTGGGACGTAGTGTTGCCGGTAATAACCTTCCGCTCTATAATCAGATGAAGCATTATGTGCCCGATGAATTGGCACGCAGGTTTAATGTTGTTTCAAAGCAATCACTTGAAAAAGCGTCGGCTCATTTTGCCGATTGTTTTACAACTGTTAGCGATATAACGGCAACGGAATGTGCGCATTTCCTTGATAAAGAAGTTGATTTGGTTACTCCAAACGGTTTTGAGAATGTTTTCACACCTAAGGAGTACGAATTTAAAGATAAACAGTATGCAGGTAGAGAAAAGTTTTTGCAGGTTGCACAATCTCTGCTCGGTCGTCCTGTTTCCGAGAATGCGTTGATTGTCGGCATTAGCGGGAGGTATGAATTTAAGAATAAAGGTATAGACGTATTTATTGAAGCTCTTTCAAGGCTTAATAAAGAGAAAAATGATAGGGAAGTGTTGGCATTTATACTTGTTCCGGGCGGTCATAACGGACCTAATCTGGAATTACTTCATAATATGCAGATACCTAATCAGGCTGAAAACGTTGAAAACAAATATGTAACTCATTACCTTTCCGATGAAAATCACGATCCTGTGATGCAACGTATTAAGTCGGGCGGTTTAAATAATTCCGACAAAGACAAGGTTAAGATATTTTTTGTTCCGAGTTATCTCAACGGAGATGACGGTATTTTCAATATGCCTTATTATGATTTGTTGATAGGTATGGATTTAACGGTTTTCCCGTCATATTACGAGCCTTGGGGTTACACTCCGCTTGAAAGTTTGGCATTTAAAGTACCTACGATTACAACAACTTTGGCAGGTTTCGGACTTTGGGTGAAAGAACATTATAATGATAATCATCCGAGTATTGAAATTATACACAGAGAAGATTTTAATAACGAAGAAGTTATAAATGCTATAACTAAGAGAATATCATATTTCGCTAAAATGGACGGAAATATGGCAGAAGAAGCTAAGAATAATGCCGGTGATGTTTCAAAAATAGCATTGTGGGACAATCTTATTAAATATTATAAAAAAGCTTACGAAATAGCAATGAACAAAGTGAATGAAAGGTTGAAGGATATACCGGCAGGTACGGTTGAACAGGTGTCATATATCGAAAAACAATACACTGTTAATGATCCGCGCTGGGTTAGTGTGATGATAAATCGTTCAATTCCGAATAAATTAATGGCTTTGGAAGAACTTGCCAAAAATCTGTGGTGGTGTTGGAACGATTCGGCAAGAGAGTTGTTTCGTTACATTGACATTGACGAATGGCGTCGTTGCGGACACAATCCGATAGCACTTTTGGATAAGATCTCTCTAAATCGTTATAAGGAACTTGAAAACGATGATAAGTTTGTTAAGAAACTCAATATCGTTTACAAGGAATTTAAGGATTACATGGCAGGAAAGGATAAAATGAGCGGTGATGGAGTTGCTTATTTCAGTATGGAATACGGCTTGCATACTTCGCTTAAAATTTATTCCGGCGGTCTTGGTATATTGGCGGGAGATTATTTAAAAGAAGCGAGTGATAAAGGTACTAAAATGACAGCTGTCGGTTTGCTTTATCGTTACGGTTATTTTACCCAAAAACTTTCGGCAATGGGTAATCAGGAAGCCGAATATGAGGCGCAGGATTTTATGAAAATAGCCGTTAGTCCTATGAAAGAAAGTGATGGCAAATGGCTCACTGTAAGTTTAGTATTTCCGGGACGTAATCTTTATGCACGTGTTTGGAGAGTAGACGTTGGGAGAGTGGAACTTTATTTGCTTGACACCGACATTGAAGAAAACTTGCAGGAGGATCGTTCTATTACTCATCATTTATATGGTGGTGATTGGGAAAATCGTTTGAAGCAGGAGTTATTGCTCGGTTGCGGCGGTATTCAGGCTTTACGTAAATTGGGAGTTGAGGCTGCAACTTATCATTGCAATGAAGGGCATGCGGCTTTTATAGGTATTGAACGTTTAAAAGAGTATATATCAGAGCAAAACTTGACTTTCAATGAAGCTTTGGAAGTTGTGAGATCGTCTTCGTTATTCACAACTCATACTCCCGTGCCGGCAGGTCATGATTTCTTTTCCGAAGACATGCTACGTACATATATTTCTCACTATGCCGATCGTCTGCAAATAAGCTGGGAACGTCTTTTGGGACTTGGTAAAATAAATATTTCCGATCCTAATGAACGTTTTTCGATGAGTTATTTGGCGGCTAATCTTTCGCAGGAAGTTAACGGAGTGAGTATGTTGCACGGTAAAGTCAGTCAGGAAATATTCAAAGGTTTGTGGCCCGGTTATTTTCCGGAAGAATTGCATATCAGTTATGTTACCAACGGAGTACATTATCCTACTTGGACAGCTCCGGAATGGAAGGCTATACATGCAAAAGTTTTCGGTGATGAATTTCAAACTCACCACTACGATAAGAAATGTTTTGAAGGCATATATGAAGTGTCTGACGATAAAATATTGGAAACACGCAAGTATCTACGTAAAAGATTGATAGATCATATAAAGATGAATCTTACGGATACTATAGCAAATTCCTATTTCACGCCTCATCAAGTGTTGGAAATTGATGACACCTTGAAAGATGATGTGCTTACAATAGGTTTTGCACGGCGTTTTGCGACCTATAAGCGTGCTCATTTACTTTTCCGTAATCTTGATCGTTTGAACGAGATTGTGAATAATCCTAAACATCCCGTACAATTCATCTTTGCCGGTAAGGCGCATCCGGCAGATAAAGCCGGTCAGGACTTGATCAAGAGGATTGTAGACATTTCCAAAGATCCGCGCTTTATGGGTAAGGTGTTATTCATTCCCAATTATGACATGGATTTGGCTAAAAAATTGGTGCAAGGAGTGGATGTTTGGTTGAATACACCTACGCGTCCGCAAGAAGCATCCGGAACCAGCGGTGAAAAAGCTGCTATGAACGGTGTAATGCACTTTAGCGTTCTTGACGGTTGGTGGGTTGAAGGTTATAGACCGGATGCGGGTTGGATGTTGCCGGAAAAACGTACTTACGAAAATCAGAATTATCAAGATGAGTTAGATTCCGAGATGCTGTATAACACCATTGATGATGAAATTGCACCGCTTTTCTATAAAAAAGATTCAAAAGGCGTTCAATCAAAATGGGTGGCATATATTAAAAATACGGTTGCGAAAGTTGCAGCGAATTTCACGAGTAATCGTATGTTGATTGACTATGAAAATCAATATTATATACCGATGAGTAAGCGTTATGCCAAGATGATAGCGGATAATTACTCAATGGCTATTGAAATTGCAACATGGAAGAAAAAGATAAGTCGTGAATGGGATAATATTCAAGTTGTTGACATGCGATTACCTAAGCGTTCACAAACTATGATAGAACTTGGTAAGTCTTATAACGGTAGTGTTGTTTTGGAAATAGGTGAATTGTCTAAAGATGAAGTGGGAGTGGAATTAGTTGTTGCGGAACAGAGAAACGGCAGAATGTATGTGCGTGAAACTATAGATTTCACACCGGTTTCTCAAGAGGGAAGCAAGGCAACTTATTCAATTGAGGTAACACCTGATTATCAAGGTATACTAAACCTTGCAATCCGCTTATATCCTAAGAGTGAACTTTTACCTCACCGTCAAGATTTTGCATTAGTTAAATGGTTATAAATATATGAATGTAATTGAAACCGACATTTCGGGTTTGTTCATATTGGAACCGAAAATCTTTAAAGATGCGAGGGGTTACTTTTTTGAAAGTTTCTCACAACGTGTATTTGAAGAAAAAATCGGAGCTACGGTTTTTGTGCAGGATAATGAAAGTAAATCTTCTTACGGAGTTGTGCGTGGTTTACATTTTCAAAAACCGCCTTTTACTCAAGCTAAACTTGTGAGGGTTGTGAAGGGGGCTGTTTTGGATGTGGCAGTGGATATTCGCAAAGGTTCACCGACTTTCGGAAAACATGTGGCAGCGGAATTGACGGAAGATAATCATCTACAATTTTTTATTCCGGAAGGATTTGCGCACGGATTTAGTGTTTTGAGTGATGAAGTGATATTTCAATACAAATGTAGCAGATATTACGAACCTCAAAGCGAAGGAGCGATTGTTTGGAATGATCCGGATTTAAAAATTGATTGGCGTATACCACTTGATAAAGTACAACTTTCGACTAAGGATATGAATCATCCGAGATTGAGAGACATTGAAAGTCCTTTTAAATTATAATTATTATGAAGAATATTTTAATCACGGGAGGTGCCGGATTTATCGGTTCTCATTTAGTGAGGCTTATGGTTAATAAATATCCTGATTACAGGATAATAAATCTTGATCTTTTGACCTATGCGGGTAATCTTGCAAATTTGAAAGATGTTGAGAATAAGCCTAATTATGTTTTTGTAAAAGAAGATGTTTGTAACTTGGAAGGAGTGCAAGCAATATTCGATGAATATAAAATAGACGGAGTTATACATTTGGCTGCGGAAAGCCATGTTGACCGTTCAATTAAAGATCCTTTTTCATTTGCAAGAACAAATGTAATAGGTACACTTTCACTTTTGCAGGCAGCAAAGACGGCTTGGGCAGGTGGCGGTGATTACACTGATAAGCTTTTTTATCACGTGTCAACGGATGAGGTTTACGGTTCTTTGGAATTAGGAGGAGGTTTTTTCACGGAGCAAACCAAATATGCTCCTCATTCACCTTATTCCGCATCAAAAGCATCTTCCGACCATTTTGTAAGAGCTTTTCATGACACATACGGTTTGCCGGTTAAAATATCTAATTGTTCAAATAATTACGGTTCATATCAATTTCCGGAAAAATTGATACCTCTTTTTATTAATAATATTATTCACAATAAGCCGCTTCCCGTTTACGGTAAGGGCGAAAATATTCGCGATTGGCTTTTTGTAGAAGATCATGCTCAAGCAATTGATTTGATTTTCCACAAGGGGAAAGTGGGAGATACTTATAATATCGGCGGTTTCAACGAATGGAGGAATATTGATTTGATAAAGGTTTTAATTAAGGTTACAGACCGTTTATTGGGACGCAAGGAGGGGGCTTCGGATAAGTTGATTACCTATGTAACCGACCGTGCGGGACATGATATGCGTTATGCAATAGATTCAACTAAATTGCATGAGGAACTCGGTTGGTCGCCTTCGCTACAATTTGAAGAAGGCATTGAAAAAACCGTAAAATGGTATCTTGAAAATCAAGAATGGTTGGATTTTGTTACGAGTGGAGCATATATGGAATATTACGAGGAACATTACGGTAACAGATAGATTTTATAAATGGCGAATATACTTGTAACCGGAGCGAACGGACAATTAGGTTCCGAACTAAGAAAAATAGGTTTCACCGCATTAGATGAAATTTTCTACACCGACGTAGTGGAGTTGGATATAACCGACAGCGAAGCGGTTGAAAAGTTTGTTTTGACGAATGACATAGATACAATTGTAAATTGTGCGGCATACACTGCGGTGGATAGAGCGGAAGATGAGCCTGAACTTGCGAGAGCTGTGAATACCCGTGCGGCAGAGGTGCTTGCGCAAGTGGCATATAATAATGATTGTCTTCTGATTCATGTTTCCACAGATTATGTTTTTGATGGCACGGCAACGGAGCCTTATAACGAGAAATCGGCGACAAATCCACAATCGGTATACGGAGCAACAAAGCTTGCCGGAGAACAAGCAATTCGTAAATCGGGTTGTATGTATATTGTTATTCGCACAGCTTGGCTTTATTCAAGTTTTGGTAATAATTTTGTGAAAACGATAAGACGAATTGCACGTGAGAAAGGTATTTTAAATGTGGTTGACGACCAGACAGGTACACCAACTTATGCTGCCGATTTGGCACAATTTATTGTTGATATTATACATAATTCTGAAATATTGGATCATGAAGGTATTTATCATTACTCAAATGAAGGAGTATGTACATGGTTTGATTTTGCAAAGGAAATAGTTAATCTTAGTGGTATTGAATGTGTTGTGAATCCTGTGAGTACGACAGAATATCCCACAAAAGCCAAGCGTCCGAAGTATTCCGTGCTTGATAAATCCAAAGTTAAAAAGATATTCGGCACACAAATTGAGGTATGGCAGGATGCGCTTAGAAGATGTATTAAAGAATTAGATAAATAATAGATAGATAGTGATTACAGTTTCAAATTTAGAAATTCAATTTGGTAAAAGAAGTTTGTTTCAGGATGTGAACTTAAAGTTTACTCCGGGCAATTGTTATGGAGTGATCGGTGCCAATGGTGCCGGTAAATCAACGTTTTTGAGAATATTAAGCGGTGATTTGGAACCTACAAGAGGTAATGTGATGTTTGGCCCCGGAGAGCGGTTGTCTGTTTTAAAACAGGATCACTTTGCATTCGATGAATTTACCGTGTTGGATACGGTTATGCAGGGCTATACGGAACTTTGGAATGTTATGCGAGAAAAAGATGCTTTATATTCAAAGGCTGATTTTTCGGATGCAGACGGGGTTAGAGCAGCCGAATTGGAAGAAAGATTTGCCGAAATGGACGGTTGGAATGCAGAAAATGATGCGGCATCGCTTTTGAGTGGTTTGGGTATTAAAGAAGAGATTCACTATTCATTAATGAAAGATTTGAGCGGTAAGCAAAAGGTAAGAGTTTTACTTGCGCAGGCTTTATTTGGTAAACCCGACAATCTTTTACTTGATGAGCCGACCAACGATTTGGATCTTGAAACGGTTATGTGGTTGGAGAATTATCTTTCCAATTATGATAACACGGTTTTGGTGGTGTCTCACGACCGACATTTTTTGGATGCGGTGTGTACAAATACGGTTGATATTGATTATGGCAAGATAAAACTTTTTTCCGGCAATTACACTTTTTGGTATGAGTCAAGTCAATTAGCTTTGCGTCAGGCTCAGGTGAAGAACAAAAAAGCGGAAGAAAAGAAGAAGGAACTTTTGGAGTTTATTGCCCGTTTCAGTGCCAACGTTGCAAAATCCAAGCAGACTACAAGTCGTAAAAAAATGTTGGAAAAATTGGATGTCGAAGAAATTATGCCTTCAACGAGGAAATATCCCGGAATTATCTTCACACCGGAAAGGGAAGTCGGCAACAGGATATTGGAAGTTAAAGATTTGAGTAAAACAGTAGATGGTATTACAATCTTTAAAGATATTGAATTTACGGTTGAAAAAGACGACAAAATAGCTTTTCTTTCAAAAGATCCGCGAGCAATGACGGCACTATTGGAAATTATAACCGGTAATGAAAAAACTGATACTGGTTTTTACACTTGGGGGCAAACCATTACTACGGCTTACCTGCCGTTGGACAATAGTAAATTCTTCCAAACGGATATGACTTTAATAGAGTGGCTTGGTCAGTATTCTGCCGACACAAGCGAAACGTTTCTACGTGGTTTTTTGGGTAAAATGCTTTTCTCGGGAGAAGATATTTATAAAAGAGTTAAGGTGCTTTCCGGAGGTGAAAAACAACGTTGCATGATAGCTCGAATGATGTTGAATAATGCCAATGTGTTGATACTTGATACACCTGTTAACCATTTGGATTTGGAATCAATACAGGCTTTTAATAACACTCTGACATCTTTTAAAGGTATCGTTTTAATGAATTCTCATGACCACGAATTTATTCAAACTGTTTGTAACCGTATAATCGAACTTACGCCAAACGGTATGATTGACAAACAGATGGATTTTGACGACTATATTACTAACGAAAGTATCAAAGAACAACTTGAAAAGTTGTATAAATAACAAGATATTAATAATTTAAGTATGATAATCTTTTATCAAAAAGACTGCAATATTTTTGCGGTTCACTACAAAGAAAATGAGGGAAACCTTGACAGGACAAAATTAGAATGGTTGTTTGGTAATGCCAAACGCCTTAATGATACGAAATTAAGCGGTTACTTTATAGGTCCTCGCCGTGAAATGATAACTCCTTGGAGCACAAATGCCGTTGAAATAACCCAAAATATGGGCATAAACGGTATATTGAGGATTGAAGAATTCGAAAGAGTTAATAATGAAAAAACTCCGTATGATCCTATGTTAAAACTCCTGTATAAAGGTTTGGATCAGAGTACATTCACTATTAATAAAAAACCGGATCCTATTATTTATGTTGATGATATACGTGCCTACAACAGCGAAGAAGGATTGGCACTTAATGATCAGGAAATTGCATATCTTGAAGCGTTGACGGTGAAACTTGGTCGTTCACTCACCGATTCGGAACTTTTCGGTTTTTCACAGGTGAATTCCGAACATTGCAGGCATAAGATTTTTAATGGTACATTCGTTGTAGACGGCGAAGAAAAACCGAGTTCGCTTTTCAAATTGATAAAGAAAACATCTAAGGAAAATCCTAACCGTATAGTTTCTGCTTACAAAGATAATTGTGCATTTATCGAAGGTCCGAAAGCAGTGCAGTTTGCTCCGTCAAGCCCCGATAAACCTGACTTTTATGCTCAAAAGAATATAGAAACGGTAATATCATTAAAAGCCGAAACGCATAACTTTCCAACAACGGTGGAACCTTTTAACGGGGCTGCAACCGGTAGTGGCGGTGAAATACGAGACCGCATTGCAGGTGGTCAGGCGGCAATACCTTCGGCAGGTACGGCGGTTTACATGACGTCTTATCCGCGTTTGGATTCCGACCGTAAATGGGAGAAAGCTATAGAACCGCGTAAATGGCTCTACCAAACGCCGGAAGAAATATTGATTAAAGCATCAAACGGAGCTTCGGATTTTGGTAATAAGTTCGGTCAACCGTTGATTACAGGTTCTTTACTCACTTTTGAGCATGAAGAGGATGGTATGACATACGGTTATGACAAGGTTATAATGATGGCAGGCGGTGTGGGTTACGGAAATAAAAGGCAGGCATTGAAACAGGTACCTGAAATTGGTGATAAAGTTGTGCTACTCGGAGGTGATAACTATCGCATCGGAATGGGTGGTGGTGCCGTTTCATCGGTCGACACCGGTCAATACGCCGGAGCCATTGAATTGAATGCCGTGCAACGTTCCAATCCTGAAATGCAAAAGCGAGCTTTCAATGCAATACGTGCAATGGCAGAAAACGACATTAATCCGATTGTATCTATTCATGATCACGGAGCAGGCGGGCATTTGAATTGTCTTTCCGAATTGGTAGAAGAAACAGGTGGTGTTATACATATAGATGAATTACCGATAGGTGATCCTACGCTTTCCGCAAAGGAAATTGTTGGTAACGAATCACAGGAACGTATGGGTTTGGTGATGAAAGAAAAAGATGTTGCATTGCTTAAAACCGTTGCCGACAGAGAACGTGCACCGATGTATGTGATTGGTGAAGCAACCGGAGATAAACGTTTCACTTTTGAGGATTTTAGAACCGGTGAAAAACCGATTGATCTTGAATTGAAGGATATGTTCGGAAATCCTCCCAAAACGATTATGGAGGATAATACGATCGACGAAAAATATGAGGATGTAACTTATGAAACAGCAAAATTGGAAGAATATTTGGAACAATTACTTCAGATTGAGGCTGTCGCATGTAAGGATTGGCTTACAAATAAAGTAGATCGTTCCGTAACAGGTAGAATAGCTCATCAGCAATGTGCGGGGAAATTGCAGTTGCCATTGAATGATGTAGGAGTTGTGGCAATGGATTATACCGGTAAACGCGGTATGGCTACTTCTATCGGTCATGCACCTATGGCGGCAATGATTGATTCTGCTAAGGGTTCGCGTTTGGCAATAGCGGAAGCACTTACTAATTTAGTGTGGGCACCCGTTGAGCAAGGTTTGAGAGGTGTTTCACTCTCGGCTAACTGGATGTGGGCATGCAGGAATGCTGGAGAAGATGCGCGACTGTATTCGGCAGTGCAGGCTGCAAGTGATTTTGCTATTGCTTTGGGTTTGAATATACCTACAGGCAAAGATTCGCTTTCTATGACACAGAAATACGGTGATAAAAAAGTGTTGGCACCGGGTACCGTGATTATTTCAACCGTAGGAGAAGTTACGGATATAAGTAAAATACTTTCTCCGGTACTTAAGCCGGTTGATAGTGAGATACTTTATGTCGATTTCTCATCAGACTCTTTGAAATTAGGCGGTTCAAGTTTTGCTCAGATACTTAACAAAATAGGTAGTGAGGCTCCGGATATAGTTGATACGGAATATTTTGTTGCGGCTTTTGAATCGCTGCAGAAACTTATCTCAAAGGGTGATATACTCGCCGGTCATGACATTTCTGCCGGTGGTATGCTTACTGCTCTTTTGGAAATGTGCTTTGCCGATAACAGATTAGGCTTGGATGTAGATTTCTCTTCATTAAAAGAAAAAGATATTATAAAAATATGCTTTGCAGAAAATCCGGGAGTACTTATTCAAGTGGCTACCGACAAAGTGAAGAAAGTAACTAATTTCTTGAAAAAGAACAAGATTTCATTTAACTCTATCGGTAATACAGCTAAGGCAGGTTCACTACTTATACGGCAAGGTGATTATTCATGGAAGTTGAATATACCAACTTTGAGAGATGTATGGTTTAAGACTTCATATTTACTTGATCGTGAACAAAGTGGGGCAGAAAAGGCTTTGGAAAGGTATAAAAGTTACAAATCGAATGAACTTGCATACGTTTTTCCAAAAGATTTTACAGGCAAATTAGCTGATCTCGGATTGGACATTAATAGAAAAACTCCGTCCGGCATAAAAGCTGCAGTTATACGTGAAAAAGGTTGCCAGTGCGAAAGAGAATCGGCATGGGTTATGCACTTGGCAGGGTTTGATGTGAAAGATGTTCACACAACCGACTTGATTTCAGGTAGAGAAACGTTGGAAGATGTAAATTTGATTTTCTTCGTGGGAGGCTTTTCAAATTCCGACGTTCTCGGTTCGGCAAAAGGTTGGGCGGGAGCTTTGAAATATAATGCTAAGGCTAAACAGGCATTGGAAAAATTCTACAAAAGAAATGATACTTTAAGTATAGGTGTTTGTAACGGTTGTCAACTTATGGTGGAGTTGGGACTTGTTTATCCCGAACATGCCGAAATGCCGCGAATGTTGCATAATGATTCACATAAATTTGAATCCGGATTTGTGAATGTAACAGTGGGAGAGACTAATTCTATAATGTTGAAATCACTTGCAGGCAGCAGATTAGGTATATGGATTGCACACGGAGAAGGTAAATTTCAGTTGCCGTATGATTTGAATTCCTACGATATACCGTTGAAGTACTCTTATGATGTGTATCCGGCAAATCCCAACGGTTCACCGGCTGCAACGGCAGCTATATGTAGTGAAAACGGCAGACATTTGGCTATGATGCCCCATTTGGAACGTGCAATTGCTCCTTGGAATTGGGCATATTATGATGAAAATAGAGCAGAAGACGAGATTACTCCATGGGTAACGGCTTTTGTGAATGCAAGAATTTGGATAGAAAATAATATGCCTAAAAAGAAAAAAGGCAAAAGATAATCAGGAGATTTAACAAAAATGGCATACATCGATTATTATAATATTCTGGGTGTTAACAAGAATGCCACTCAGGATGAGATAAAAAAGGCTTACAAGAAATTGGCGCGCAAACATCATCCGGATTTGAATCCCGATGACAGGAATGCGCAAAGACGTTTTCAGGAAATCAATGAAGCCAATGAGGTGCTTAGCGATCCTGAAAAGCGTAAAAAATATGATAATTACGGTGAGAACTGGAAAAATGCCGAAGCTTATGAAGCCCAACAGCAACAATATTCTCGAGGCGGTGGCGGTTTCAGTTCATCGTTTTATGATTTCTCTGATGGTGATGTCGGCGGTTATTCAGACTTTTTTGAATCTCTATTCGGCGAAATGTCCGGTAGGAGAACCGGTCGTACAAGAGCTTTCCGCGGTCAGGACTTAAATGCAGAATTGCAACTCACTTTGCTTGAAGCAAGCGAAACCCACAAGAGAGTTATTAATGTAAATAATAAACAATTGCGTATAACCATTCCTGCGGGAGTGGAAAACGGTCAAACCATTAAACTTGCCAAACAGGGAATGCCGGGCAGAAATGGAGGACAGGCAGGTGATTTGTATATCACGTTCAGTATAGCGGAAGATTCTCACTATAAACGTGTCGGTAATGATATTTATGCTACGGAACAGCTTGATTTGTATACAGCAATTTTGGGTGGTGAGCACACTCTGGAAACATTGAACGGCAAGGTGAAATTAAAAATCCAACCGGAAACTCAAAACGGTACCAAAGTCAGATTGAAAGGCAAAGGTTTTCCCGTTTATAAGAAGACCGGCGAATTCGGTGATTTGATTGTTACTTGGAATATCTTGATACCTACTAATTTAAACAGCAAGCAAAAGGATTTGTTTGAACAGTTAAGAAAAGAGTCCGCACTTTAGCTTTTAATTCTACCATTCATCATAGGAATATCATAATTGTTTTCCGACATATCCGCCGGCAACTACTGCTATGATGCCAATGCCCACACTTATTAGAGTGTACATGATAAATGTACCGTAGAAGCCGTCTTTGAGTAGAGCTAAACCGTCATTGGAAAAGGTTGAAAAGGTTGTGAACCCTCCACACAGACCGGCTGTGAGGAAAAGACGCACTTCCGAAGAGAAATGAAACCTTTCGGATAGCGCATAAAATAGTCCGATAAGGAAACTACCAAGCAAATTTACTACAAGCGTAGCCCAAGGAAAATTGTACGGAACAATGCGCTCGTGCAACACTACCTGAACCAAGTATCTGAGCGCACTACCAATGCCTCCTCCTATAAAAATGTAAATAATTTCTTTGGTCATAGATAGATCAATTATTTTTCTTTAGTGCAAATATAAGCTATTTTATTAAAATATAAACATTGTAAGTCTTTTATTATCAATGTTTATAATAATTGCATCAACCATTTTATATACTTTATCATAAAATTTGATTGAATGACTATAATTGTGTAAATTTGCAAAATATCACTTTATATTATTTTATTAAGCTATGAAAAAGTCTCTTATCGTAATTCTCTCTGTTGTTGCCGTTGTGGTGGTAATCGCTCTCTGGATTCTCAGTGTTTATAATGGTTTGGTAACAAAAGACGAAGCAGTGCCTGCTCAATGGGCGCAGGTGGAAAGTGCCTACAAACGCCGTGCCGACCTTATTCCTAACCTCGTGGCAACCGTGAAAGGCTATGCCGAACACGAAAAATCTACCCTCGATGCCGTTATTTCTGCTCGCGCTGCCGCAACGCAAATTACCGTAGATCCGAGCAACCTCACGCCCGAAACACTTCGCGAATATCAAGCTGCACAAGGACAACTTTCGTCTGCACTCGGCAAGTTGATGATGATTCAGGAAAATTATCCTAACCTGAAAGCCAACCAAAACTTCCTTGACCTTCAAGCCCAACTCGAAGGCACCGAAAACCGAATAAACACCGAGCGGATGCGCTACAACGAGGTGTGCAAAGATTTCAACAGCACAATTCGCCGCTTCCCGGGTATGCTTTTCGGCTTTGAAAAACGCGCATACTTCGAGGCTACCGATGCAGAAAAAGAAACCCCGCAAGTGAAATTTTGATATGAAGCCGCAAAATTTTTTCACTGCCGAGCAAAAGCGGCAGATTGAAGCCTCCATCGGCGAAGCCGAGCGGCTCACCTCCGGCGAAATTCGTCTGCATATTGATGCCCGCTGCAAGGGCGATGCTCTGGCTTGCGCCGCCGAACATTTTCACCGCTTAGGTATGGACAGAACGGAACTCCGCAATGGGGTTCTGTTTTATCTTTCTATAAACGACCATAAGTTTGCCGTGGTGGGCGACAAAGGCATCCACGAGCGCGTACCCGAAGATTTTTGGGATAATATTTATCGCATCACGGTAGAATATTTTCACGCCGGACAGTTTGCCGAAGGTATCTCGTGGGGCATCCTCGAAGCCGGCAAGCAACTCGCTACCCATTTCCCTATTTCCCCCGATGATATAAACGAACTGTCTAACGAGATTTCGTATTGAAAGATAAAAAGCAACGGAAAATAATACACATGAGCAAAGAACTTACAATACGCAACAGCACAGCAGATTTTCTGATTTTTACGCGGCAAAACGGCGAAGAAGGTATTGCCGTGCGCATAGAAGATGAAGATGTGTGGCTGCGAGCGGAAGCTATTGCAGAACTTTTTAGTAAAGACCGCCGCACAATTCAAGAACATTTGCGAAATATTTTTACAAGCGGTGAATTGCATGAAAATTCAGTATGCCGGAAATTCCGGCATACTGCTGAAGACGGCAAAAACTACCAAGTGAAGTTTTACAACTTGGAAGCAATTATTTCCGTTGGTTATCGTGCCGATTCGCAACGAGCAATTGAATTTCGGCGTTGGGCAACAACGGTTTTGAGCAATTTTGCCCGCAAAGGTTATGTGCTCGACAAAAACCGCCTGAT
>JAISHE010000035.1 GCA_031262745.1 Culturomica sp.
AGCACAAATGTTTTAGCTAATAATGTGAGATTTAACACAAAACCGTCTGTTTTTTTAAGCGGCGACACTGTAATGATTTCATTTTCACTGTCTTGGGATCATGCTTGGCGCGATGACTTTAATTGGGACGCAATTTGGGTTTTTGGGAAGTATACAGTGGGTATGGAAGACACTTGGCACCACTTAAAGCTCTTATCCACAAGACATTCCGCACCTTCGGACTTCACTTATGACGTGGGAAACATAGATGCTTCGCATGCGGGCGGAATCTTCATTATGCGTGCCGATAAAGGCAGCGGAAACGTTAATAATCAAACGTTTACAATCAAAACTATGCGTTCCGATTTTGGTAATATTGCCGACACAAGTATTGCAAATAATGATGTTTTCCTTTCTCTTTCTGCCATTGAAATGGTTTACATCCCTTACGGGGGCTACTATTTGGGCGACGGAGCAACGCCTAACCGTCTGGGCAGCAACAACGGCGGAATGGTGGCTGTGAACAGCGAAGATGCTCTGAATGTTTATCCTGTTACAGGCGGAAGTGAGGGTGCAGCGAAAAGTTTGCCTGCCACGTATCCCAAAGGCTACAAAGGTTTCTATTGTATGAAATACGAAGTTAGTCAGGAGCAGTACGTAGGTTTTCTCAACAATCTTACTCGTGCTCAACAGAAGGCACGAATCGGAAATAATCTCGATGAACTGAAAGTGGGAGAGTACGTTTTCGGTGATAAATCGCAGCCGAGTTATAGAAACGGTATTTGCGTGCTTTCCAATCCTTCCGATAAGCCTGCAGTTTTCGGTTGCAATCTTAATCCCGCCGAGCCTTATTTCGGAGAGGATGACGGAAAGTGTATTGCTTGTAATTATCTTACGCCTTCCGATATGTTGGCTTATTGCGACTGGGCATGTTTGCGTCCGATGAGCGAGCTTGAGTATGAAAAAGCGTGTAGAAAACCTTATCCTCAGCAGGCATTGGGAGGAGAGTTTGTTTGGAACTCAGCAAGCGGTGTTAACGGTTTGAGCGGAGCGGGTTCCTTGCTCAACGCCGGCAGAGTAAATGAGCAGCCATCTTCTGCTGCAACTAACGTCAATTATAACAACGCTGATTTGGGACCTGTTCGCAGTGCCTCATTCGGTACGGCGAGTTCCACTCAGGCTCAGGCGGGGGCAACTTTTTGGGGTTTGATGGAGATGAGCGGTAATGTAGCAGAGCTTTGCTATTCCGTGAATGCCGCAACTTTCAACACTTCCGATATTTACGCTTCTCACGGCAACGGCGAAATAGCTGATGCGGTAACAGCATGGGCTACAACGCCTGCTTCTTTTATCGCTAAGGGTGGCGATTTCACTTCATTTCAAAATGCTGAGTTAATGATTTCGGATAGAACGAGGGCAAATGTTTCCGACGTTAGAGACAGCACAATGGGTTTTCGTGCAGTTCACACGTTTGGCAGTGGTAACGTGGCGGTAAATCCGGGCATAATCAAAGTTGCTGCAATAAATTGTCCTGATGCAGAAATAACAGTTTCCGACAGTGTTCAGGCAAGTGCAACGTGGAATGGGGTAGCAATGAATACAAAAGTAAGCTATGTTTGGTATGTTCAAAAGGGCAGTTCAACCGTTTGGGAGTTGCTACCGAATGAAACTTCGGAGTCGGTAAGCTACGTTCAGGGAAGTTTTAGCGGAGCGAGTTTGGCTTTGAAGTTTAAACGCAAAGCGATAACGGCTTTGGGCGAAGCTTCGGTAACTGTTACAACAACCATACCTAATCTTACAATCTCTTTTAGTCCGGTAAGTACAACGTTGAATGCTTGCGGAGTGAAAGTAACTGCAAGCATACCATATACCGCAGCAACTCCAACTTTCACTTGGATAACTCAAACAGGAACAAAAACAGGAGCAAGTTATACGCCTACATACAGTGATTTCACAGACGGCATTTTTACGGACGGAACGATGATAGTTGAGTGTAGTGTTGATGTATTGATTTGTATGTCTACTGCAAATTTAAGCGTTGCCGTAACCCCTGCTAAACCTCCGATTTCTTTCACTTGCGGAACTCAATTTACAGATACTCGTGACAGTAAGGTGTATCCTACGGTAAAAATCGGCAGTCAATGTTGGATGAGTAAGAATATGAATATCGGTACGCGTGTAGCAAGTTCAAATTCCACCACTCACCAAACTGCCGGTATTCAAAAGATATGTTATGGTAATAATGAAAGTAATTGTACTACTTATGGTGGTCTTTATAATTGGGCAGAGACAGTTAATGGAGAAAAGACAGGAACCGGTGCAGCAACTACTGCCACTGCTTATAATCGGAAATGCGCCGTAGACGGTAGCGGACACACACAGGGGATATGTCCCGACGGTTGGCATGTTCCGAGCGATGCGGAATTCACAACGTTGGCAAAATCTTTGGGTAGTAATCCGGGCACTCAGTTAAAAAGTACTGATTATTGGCTTAAAGGTGGCGTCGGTACTAACAGTAGCGGTTGGAATGGATTGCCGGGTAGCACCACTGGTGAGTCCACCCTCGGCTACAGCGGCTTCTGGTGGTCAACGTCAGAGTATGATTCTTCCTACGCGTGGTATTCGATGCTGTGGTTTAACAACAGTGTGCTAAACCGTGCTACCTCCGGTCACGGCTTCAATAAGTCGGCAGGCTACTCCGTCCGTTGTTTGCTGAATTAGGAAGCGTTGCCGGAAAGATTCCGGTAGCTCCCGGAGAGTCTCCCGTTGCCACCGGAGAGATTCCGGTAGCCCCCAGAGAGTCTCCCGTTGCTACGGGAAAGATTCCGGTAGCCCCCAGAGAGTCTCCCGTTGCTACGGGAAAGACTCCGGTAGCCCCCAGAAAGTTTCCCGTTGCTACCGGAAAGTTTGCGGGGGATACAAAATAGTTACTTTAACATGCCTGAAGAGTTGGCGTGTGTTATTATAAATTATTAATCATCAAAATCATAAGTTATGAGAACTTCAGATTTTATTCCGGGCGCAGATGCCCAATTCAACATCTGGCAAGGTGTTTGGTTCAATTCAATTGAAAAGAATGCAGAAACTTGGGGTATTCCCTCCGATGTGGTTTTAACAACGTCGGAACTTAAAAGTAAGTGGGAAACCACGTATTCTGTTGTAGAAAATCCCGTAACAAAGACGAGTATCACGGTACAGTCTAAGAACGTTGCCCGAAAGGAGTATGAAAAACAAGTGCGTATGGTTGTGAAATACTACATTGCCTACAATCTCAAAGTGAGCGATGAGGATAAAATGGCAATGGGTTTGCCGTTGCATAAGACCACTCGCACGCCTGTTCCTGTTCCCGATACCGTTCCCGACGTAACAGAGATTGACCGCAACAAGATTCGCTGCCTCACCATCTCTTTCCGTGATTCGGGCAGCGACCACCGCGCCAAACCTGCGGGTGTACAGGGAGCAGTAGTTAAGTGGATAGTTAGCGATACGCCTCCAAGCGGCATAGACGTGTTCACTCATTCCGCCTTAGACACCAAGTCTCCCATAACGTTGGAGTTCACCGAACAGGAGCGCAGTAAGTTAGTCTATTTTGCCCTCGCATGGCAAAACACGAAAGGCGAGATGGGACAGTTCGGCGAAATACAAAGCAGCGTAGTGCCGTAGACTTTAGAGTGTAGAGAGTAGAGTGTAGCAGATGGACTTTTGTCCGAGCGGATTAAACTTTTTTAGTAAGTGTTTGAGGTTTATGAAGCAAGAACAGTGTTCATCTGCTTTTTTTGTGGGGTAATTCCGTAGGGGTGTTGCATGCAACGCCCAAAAACATCGACATCGGGCGTATGCCATACGCCCGTACATCCGGAGAGTTTGCGAACATGTTCGGAGGAGCTGCCGTAGGCAGCCATATACGGCATACGCCAAACAATTAACAATGGGGTAACAAACAATATTAGTTCCGATTTACATAAAGTGTTATACCTAAATTGTATTTTTGTGGGCTATTAAAATAATTTATACTATGCGCACAATTGCACCGAAAATCACTTCTCTTTCTTTGCCTGAGCTGATAAGATATGATAAGTACGTTTTGCCCAACGGGGTGGCTGTCTACATTTTCAATGACCCTAAGCAGGAAGTTTTTAAGGCGGATATAATTTTTAATGCGGGCATTTACTATCAGCCGCAACCTCTTGTAGCTTCCGCCACCGTTAATATGTTGAACGAAGGCACTCAACGGCATTCTTCGGCGGAACTTGCGGAAATTTTCGACTACTACGGTGCTTCCGTCGACTGTAATGCGGCAATGCGCAAGTCGGAAGTAAGTCTTTTTTCACTTAATAAATATGCTCCGGAAACTATAAAGACGTTAGGGGAGATGTTGCTTGAAAGCACGTTGCCCGAAACAGAATTATCCCTATACCTTAATAATAAGAAGCAAGCTTATCTTGTTGATAAGGAAAAAACTTCGTGGACGGCGCAAAAGTTATTTCTAAAACTTCTTTTCGGGCAAGAGCATCCTTATTCACGCAGCGTGGAGGAGAAGGATTATGATTCGGTGAGCCGCAATATGTTGCTCGATTTTTTCAAGGAAAGATATAATGCGGCAAATTGCTCGGTGGTTTTATCGGGTAATGTAACCGAAAGTATTATGAAGCAACTTAGCGAAATGTTAATGTCTTTGCCTGTTGCTACGGATGTGCCTACCATAAACGAACTCACATTTTTCCCTTCGCCTGCCGGAAGCTATGTTGCAGATTCCAATGACCCAAACAAGGTGCAATGCAGTTTGAGAGTCGGCAAAACGGGAGTGGGCATAAACGATGAGGATTATGCAGGTTTTCAATTGCTCAACACTGTGCTCGGCGGATATTTCGGTTCACGGTTAATGTCGAACATACGCGAAGAAAAAGGCTACACCTACGGTATATATTCTTTCAATGCAAATATTCCGGGAGCCGCCTATTGGTGCGTGTCATCGGATGTGAACAAGGAATATGCGGAAGCCACAAACGAGGAAATTCGTAAGGAAATACGTTTGTTGCAGACGGAATTAATCGAAGATGAGGAATTGGAAATGGTGAAGAATTATTTCTACGGGGAGTTACTTAGAGAGTTGGACGGAGTGTTTGCACAGTCGGATTCATTCAAAAACAAGTTGGTACACGGTTTGGACAACACATTCTACCTGTCGCTCATCGCTCGCATCTCCGATTGCAACGCCAAACAACTGCGAGAACTTGCAAATAAATATCTCCTGACAGACGAAATGTATTTCGTAATGGGCAAATAAAATTATATAATTGAAAAAGCTCATTATCAGTTGTTTTATGGTATTAGGACTTGGACGTGTTTTTTTTATCCAACTTTTTTTTCTATCATTGTGGGCTGATTTAGCGCAGGGATCCATGAATTTCTGCATAATTTTTTATAATTGAAACAATTAAGATATGTCACTCAGAAGAAACATTCTCGATTTAAGAAAAAGAAAAGAACAGGTACTCTTAGGAGGCGGTGAAGAAGCTATCAAAAAGCAGAATGCTATGGGCAAACTGACTG
Organism: Culturomica sp.; assembly: GCA_031262745.1. Classification (GTDB taxonomy): domain Bacteria; phylum Bacteroidota; class Bacteroidia; order Bacteroidales; family Marinifilaceae; genus JAISHE01. The sequence continues at coordinate 5,533 of JAISHE010000035.1, forward strand.
CACGTGAAAGAATTGAAGCTATTTTGGATAAAGATTCTTTCCATGAGTACGATATGTTTGTCGAACATCAATCAAAGGACTTCGACATGGACAAAAAGGTGCTGCATGGCGACGGTGTTATCATCGGCACCGGTACGGTGTACGGAGAAACCGTTGCAATCTACGCTCAGGATTTTACTGTTGCCGGTGGTTCTCTCGGACTTATGCACGCCCGTAAAATCGGTAAAATAATGGATCATGCCATGAAAATGCGCATGCCTTTAATAGGTATCAACGATTCCGGCGGAGCACGTATTCAGGAAGGCGTTGACTCGCTTGCCGGCTACGGAGAAATTTTCTTCCGTAACACTCAGGCTTCCGGCGTGATACCGCAACTTTCAATTATCTTGGGACCATGCGCAGGCGGTGCGGTGTATTCGCCCGCACTCACGGACTTCGTTTTTGTTGTAGATAACATTTCAAAAATGTTTATCACGGGACCGGAAGTTGTGAAAACAGTGCTCGGAGAAGAGGTAACTATGGAAGAACTCGGCGGAGCACGCGTGCACGCTGAAATCAGTGGTAACGCACATTTCTTTGCTCATAACGAGCAGGAATGTTTTGAACAAATCAAACAGTTACTCACTTTCCTTCCTTGGAACAATCAAAGAAAAGCACGTGCTTTCCCTCCCAAGCCTCCCAAACCCGAATATAAAATAGAAAAAATCATACCTGCCGATCCCACTCAGCCTTACGATATTCGAGAAATCATTATGGCAACTGCAGATGATTCCGAATTTTTGGAAGTGCAACAGGATTTTGCACGCAATATCGTAATCGGTTTCGGTCGCATCGACGGCGAAACGGTGGGCTTTGTAGCCAACCAACCGATGGTGCTTGCCGGTGTGCTTGATTGCGACTCAGCCGACAAATCGGCAAGATTTATACGTTTCTGCGATTCTTTCAATATTCCTATTGTTACATTTGAAGATATGCCGGGGTACTTGCCGGGTGTGGAACAGGAGCACATGGGAGTTATTCGCCACGGAGCAAAAGTGCTCTACGCTTATAGCGAAGCCACTGTGCCCAAAATAACGGTAATTCTTCGTAAGGCATACGGCGGCGGTTACATTGCAATGAATTCCCGCCACCTTAAATCCGATTTTGTGTTTGCGTGGCCCACAGCCGAGATTGCAGTGATGGGTCCTGAAGGTGCGGCAAATATAATTTTCCGTAAAGATATTAAGGAAGCTAAAAATCCTGAGGAGATGCGTAAACAGAAAGTGGAGGAATATCGCGTAAAATTCGCCAATCCGTATGTTGCCGCTTCAAAGGGATATATCGACTCCGTGATTGAACCGCAAGAAACACGCTTGCTGCTTAAACATTGCATAGAAGTTTCAACTAACAAAGATGTACTCACTCCTTACAAGAAGCACGGTATACCTCCGTTTTAGTAGATACTTGTTGTTGAAAATTATTAATTTAAAGGTTTTTACATGTCAAAAAAATACGAAAAATTACAGATTGACGGCACGGATTATAAAACCACTTTTACCGAAAAATGGGCTAACAGAAAGCCGTGGGTTGCTCCCAATCCCAATATGATAGATGCACATATCCCCGGTACGATTACAAAAATATTTGTGTCGGAAGGAGATGAAGTGAAAGAAGGGAATGTGGTATTGAGATTGCAGGCAATGAAAATGGATAACGAAATTCTTGCTCCGTTTGATGCTAAAATTAAGAAGGTCAATGTTAAGGAGGGTGAGAAAATAGCCAAAAACACTGTAATGGTAGAACTTGAATAAAATTATATATCAATGAGTTTCTTTGTAGCAAAAAATATCGTAAAGAATTATTCCAACCACAAGGCACTGGACAATGTTTCGATAGATATACCCAAAAATTCGATCTATGGTTTGCTCGGTCCCAATGGTGCAGGTAAAACTTCTCTTATACGAATTATTACCCAAATCACTGCCCCCGATGCCGGTCAACTCTTTCTTAAAGGAATGCCGCTTCAAACTTCCGATATGAGACGTATAGGTTACCTGCCGGAAGAACGAGGTCTTTACAAGAAAATGAAAGTAGGTGAGCAAGCTGTTTACCTTGCCCGATTGAAAGGTTTAAGTAAACAGGACGCCATTAAACGCCTGAAAGAATGGTTTGTAAAGTTTGAAATCGAGGCGTGGTGGGACAAAAAAGTGGAAGAGTTGTCCAAAGGTATGGCGCAGAAGGTGCAGTTTATCACCACTGTGCTGCACGAACCGGAATTATTGATTTTCGACGAACCTTTTAGCGGTTTTGACCCAATCAATGTGGAACTTCTCAAAAGCGAGATGTTAAAGCTGAGAGAAAAGGGTACGACTATCATTTTCTCTACTCACAATATGGCTTCGGTTGAAGAAATTTGTACTCATATTGCTCTCATCAATAAGTCGAAGAAAATCATAGAAGGACCGATTAATCAAATTCGTGAACGCTATGCAAATGACACTTATAAGATTGTACTCGGATTTCAGCCTGACTTTGAAGCAGCCAAATACATAGGAGATGAGTTTGAATTGATTTCAGACAGGGTGGAAGACAGTAAACGTGAAATTATCGTGCAACAATACCGCCCGACCCCTTCCAATACCTTGCTTTCACGCATTATCGGAAGAGCCGACGTGATTTCTTTCCAAAAGATTATACCCGGTATGAACGACATTTTCATTAAGTTAGTGAAAGGTGGTGTTACAGAACATATTGATTGATTTAATATTATTGCGTCATGAATAATACGTTTACAGTTATTGCAAGAGAGTTTACTACCAGAGTACGCAAAAAAAGTTTTTTGCTGATTACAATTTTCGTACCGTTACTTATTGTCGTTTTCTACGCATTCCTTATGTGGCTTATGTTTAGAGATGATACCAATGAACGGCAAATTGTGGTTGTAAATAATTCTACTCTCGTAAATCCGATTGACACTATCGGAAATAATATTTTTACATACACCGAAGACACAATTACCGAAAAGAATGCTGCGGAATATTTGAAAAATCATACCGAATATTATGCGGTTATGTGGTTGCCGGAGAATATTATGAATAATGCGGATGTGCCTGTTTATTCAACTTCTCAGGTGCCTATGGACTTAAAGCATAGCATTGCCGAGCAGTTAAAAACAAGGATTGAAACTATTAAGAAAGATTCTCTTTTTGAAAGTCTTAACATACCGGACATCGAATCAAAATTAGATGCCACTAAAGCGAAAGTGAATGTGCGTACTCTAATTGTGGAAGAAACCGGAGAAGTTAAGGAAGGTTCGGCAGAAATTACGTCCGTTATAGGAATGGTGGCATGTATCATTATATTTTTTTTCGTGCTTATGTACGCAACGCAAGTGATGAAAGGCGTGATTGAAGAAAAAGAGAACCGCATAATAGAGGTATTGGTATCATCGGTTAAACCGTTTCAATTCCTTTTGGGGAAAATCATCGGTATCGCAGCAGTAGGACTTTTGCAATTCACAATTTGGATAGTTTTAATTATGATTGCCGTTGTCGGTATTCAGTTTGTTGCTATGCCTAATATTGATATGGAAGCACTTCGTTCAACTGCAACCGACCTAACGGCTATGGCACAAGTAAGCAATATTGATGTTGATAATTTGAAGGTTGTACAAAAAATAAGTCAGATTCTCAATCCGAATTTTGTTATGAGTTTCATCGGAGTATTTCTTTTCTATTTCTTAGGAAGTTATTTGCTCTACGCATCGCTATTTGCTGCAATCGGCTCGGCTGTGGACAATGAAACTGACTCACAACAGTTTATGACACCGCTTTCGATTATTCTTATGGTTGGTTTCTACATCGGTTTCGGGGCAATGAAAAATCCGGAATCTTCGTTAGCCGTTTGGAGTTCTATAATACCGTTCACATCTCCTATGGTGATGCTTGTACGATTTCCTTTCGGTGTGCCGGCTTGGGAGCTGATAAGTTCAATGCTTTTGCTTGTTGCGGCTTTCATTTTCTTCACATGGCTTTCGGCAAGGATATATCGTGTGGGAATACTCATGTACGGCAAAAAAACGACGTGGAAAGAATTATTAAAATGGATTACTTATAAATAACGACATAAATATAACTGTATCATGAATGATAATAAATTAATGAATAGAGCTGCCGACAATATTAGAGTGTTGGCTGCTTCGATGGTAGAAAAAGCAAACTCCGGTCATCCGGGAGGTGCAATGGGAGGTGCGGATTTTGCAAACGTACTTTTTTCCGAATTTTTGGAATACGATCCCGATGATGCATCATGGGAAAGACGTGATCGTTTTTTCCTCGATCCGGGGCACATGTCTCCAATGCTTTACTCAGTGTTGTCTTTGTGCGGTAAATACACAATGGATGAACTTGCACAATTCCGTCAGTGGGGAAGTCCCACACCGGGTCATCCCGAATTAGACATCCAACGTGGTGTTGAAAACACTTCGGGACCTCTCGGACAAGGGCATACGTTTGCCGTAGGTGCCGCTGTTGCTGCTAAATTTTTGGATGCACGTTTTAAAGGTGTTATGGATCAAACCATTTATGCTTATATCTCCGACGGTGGCGTGCAGGAGGAAATTTCACAGGGAGCAGGTAGAATTGCCGGTCATCTTGGTTTGAACAATCTCATTATGTTCTATGATTCGAATGATATTCAACTTTCTACCGCCACATCAGCCGTAACAAGTGAAGACGTGGCAAAGAAATATGAGGCATGGGGTTGGAAAGTTGTAACCATAAACGGTAACGACTGCGACGAAATACGAAAAGCTTTGAATGAAGCGAAAGCCGAAGCAAAACGTCCTACGCTCATAATCGGTAAGACTATTATGGGTAAGGGAGCACGTAAAGCCGACGGTTCTTCTTATGAAAATTGCTGCGAAACTCACGGCGCACCGCTCGGAGCGGAAGCCTACGCTGCAACTCTTAAAAATCTGGGTGCAGATTTGAATAATCCGTTTGCTATATTTCCGGAAGTGAAAACGTTGTACGAAAAACGTAAGGAAGAACTTAAAAATATTGTTGCAAACAAACGTAAGCAAACGGCAGAATGGGAAAAAACAAATCCCGAAGCAGCTGCAAAGATGAAATTGTTTTTCTCAGGTGATGCACCGAAAGTAGATTGGCAATTGATCACTCAAAAACCGAATTCGGCTACACGTGCCGCATCGGCTACTGTTTTGACTGCACTTGCAACTCAGGTTGAAAACATGGTGGTTGCATCTGCCGACCTTTCTAACTCAGATAAAACGGACGGTTTCCTCAAAAAGACACATGCCTTCACAAAGGATGATTTCAGCGGAGCTTTCTTGCAGGCAGGTGTTTCGGAATTGACAATGGCATGTTTGTGTATAGGTATGTCTTTGCATGGAGGTGTGGTACCGGCTTGTGCTACATTCTTTGTTTTTTCCGATTATATGAAACCCGCTGTGCGCATGGCTGCACTTATGGAACGTCCCGTGAAATTTATTTGGACTCACGATGCTTTCCGAGTTGGTGAAGACGGTCCCACGCATGAACCTGTGGAACAGGAAGCACAAATACGTTTGATGGAGAAACTTAAAAATCATAAGGGACATAATTCAATGCTTGTGTTACGTCCTGCCGATGCCGAAGAAACAACCGTAGCTTGGCGTATGGCAATGGATAACACTGCAACTCCGACGGCTTTGATTTTTTCACGTCAAAATATCACCAACCTTCCCGAAGGTAACGACTACACGCTTGCCAACAAAGGTGCATACATTGTAGCAGGTTCCGACGCTAATCCGGATGTAACTCTCGTGGCATCAGGTTCTGAGGTTTCCACTCTTGTTGAAGGTACGAAACTGTTGCGTGCGGAAGGAGTGAAAGTGCGTATAGTGTCCGTGCCTTCCGAAGGTTTATTCCGTTCGCAAAGCAAGGAATATCAGGATAGTGTTTTACCCGTAGGAGGTAAGATATTCGGATTAACGGCAGGATTACCTGTTAATTTGCAAGGTTTGGTGGGTGCAAACGGTAAGGTTTTCGGTTTGGAATCATTCGGTTTTTCCGCTCCCTACAATATTCTTGATGAAAAACTCGGTTTCACTGCTCAAAATGTGTACAACCAAGTGAAATCAATGCTTAGTTAATCTTTAATTTAGAGAAAATAGATTAGAAGGACATAAATAAATACTTCATAATTTTTAAAGAGGGATGTGATTCTTGGTAAACAAGGGTCGCATCTTTTTTTGTAACCATTTAATTGAGGCTTCGTACAAACCTGAGTTCGGGATAATTTTAACAAAAAAGCTCAAGTTGAGAAGTTTGCTTTGCCATCGAGAATCGAATGGCAGGCTTTTTATCAAAGAAAGAATACGCCGCCAATGCCGAAATTA
>JAISHE010000011.1 GCA_031262745.1 Culturomica sp.
AATTCAAATCAAGAATGTTTAAAATATGAATTCTATTGTTGGAGTAAACGTACAATCGGAAATCGGGAAATTGCAAGGAGTAATTATACACACTCCGGGTGAGGAAGTAGAAAATATGACTCCCGGTAATGCGGAAAGAGCACTGTATAGCGATATTATCAATCTTTCGATAGCGCGGGAAGAGTTTAAACAATTGAACGGAGTGTTGTCTAAACTAACTAAGACCTACGAAGTTAGAGACTTGCTATATAATGTTCTAAAAGATGAAAAAAATAAGCAGGAAGTGCTTGACCGCATTGAAGTTATCGAACCTTTTATAGGTGCACCTTCTCTTAAAGGCAGTTTGAAAGAGCAACTGATGGATAAAGATGCGAAGGAGTTGGCGCGATTGCTGATTGAGGGCGTTGAAATGACAAAGGACACTCTAACAAAGTTTCTGAGTAAGGATTGGTACTCATTGCGTCCGTTGCATAATTTGTTTTTCACAAGAGATGCTTCAATGAGTATATACAACAAGGTATTAATCGGCAGAATGGCTAATGCTGTGAGGGATAGAGAATCTGTGATTATGCGTTCGATTTTTGATTTCACTCCGGAATTTGCCACCTCTACTCTTAATTTGCCTGTGCCGAACGGTGTGTATAAACCGCGCAGGGTGTCAATTGAAGGTGGCGATGTGCTGATTGCAAGAGAAGATGTGCTGGTGATCGGTAACGGTTCACGTACAACAACTCAGGCTATAGACGAACTGATTTACGAGTTTATCAACCGTAAAACGGAACATGTGCAGCATATAATTGTGCAACAATTGCCGCACACTCCGGAGTCGTTCATACATCTGGACATGGTTTTCACTTTCTTGGATCGTGATAAATGTATGGTTTTTGAACCTTTGATAATGAATCCCGGAAGTGCCAATCAAACAGTGCACATTAGAATACAAAACGGCAAGGTGCTGAGTATTCGCAACGAAAAAAACATTCTCTCGGCATTAAAAAAATTAGGCATGGATTTGGAACCCGTGCTATGCGGCGGTTCGGACGAATGGAATCAAGAGCGTGAACAGTGGCACAGCGGGGCGAACTTTTTGTGTGTAGGTCCCGGTCAGGTGGTTGGCTACGGTCGCAACAACTACACAATTGAGGCGATGAACGATGCCGGTTTTGATATTATAAGGGCAAATGATATAATCGAAGGTAGAGCGAAGTTGGATGATAGAACAGTATGTGTCATCACCATCGACGGTTCGGAATTGCCGAGAGGCGGAGGAGGTGCAAGATGTATGACAATGCCGGTGAACCGTTCCGCCGTTAAATGGTAAACAGCTATGTTCGGGACATTATTTACAATAGTACTGTTTTTTATCGGCTTATCATTAGTATTGCTGGGCGTGGGTATTCTCATAAAAAAAGGCGGAAAGTTTCCGGAAACCCACATCGGTAAAAATAAAGAGATGAAAAAAAGAGGCATCCACTGCGTACAAAGCGGTGATGCCATAGAAAGAGAGAAATACTCTCCGATAAAAATTAAAGAGCAGAAGGATAGTTGAGATTTTCTTCTTTAATGACATTTAAAACTTCTCGCAAATACTTGTCTGCTTCGTATTTTGCCATAGGAAGATTATGCAAAAGATAGTTGCCGCAATCGGCAGCAGCAACTCCGGGCACTTCTCCCTCAAAATCGCGAATGAACTCAAAGGTTTCACGCATCAAATCTACTATATCTCCCGACGTCAAATCACCCTGCATAAGGAAATAATTACCTGTGCAGCATCCCATTGGTCCCCAAAATACTATTTTATCTCCCCAAACGGGATGATTACGCAAAAACGTAGCTGCCAAATGTTCGATAGTATGTAATTCGCCGTAGCCCAAAGCAGGTTCACGGTTAGGTTCCTTCATGCGGACATCGAAGGTGGTAACAACCTTATCTCCGATGTAATCCTTGCGTGAAACGTAGATGCCTCTCAATAAACGATTGTGGTTGATTGTAAAACTTGGGATCTTTTTCATAACCGAATAAGTAGATTTTTAAGGACGTAGAATGATTTTTGCGGAGCCAATTTCCAGAAATCTTCGTATTGTCCCAAGTGATTTTCTATGCCGGGTGTGTCACTTATAATTCTAAAACTCAGGAAAGGTACTTTAAAAAGGTAGCAAACTTGTGCAATCGAACATGACTCCATATCAACAGCCAAACCTTCCGGAAAATCGGATTTGATTTTTTTCAACTCATCTTCGCCGGTGATAAAACGGTCGCCACTGCAAATCAGTCCGCCCTTAATAGTTATGTCGCCACTAATTTGCATAGCTTTAGCATACATATCAACGTTGGCATTAAAATAAAGCGGACAACCGTCTATTCTACCGTATTCATATCCTTCGCCACACCAAACATCGTGGTAAACAGTTTTTTCTCCTACCACAATGTCGGCAACATTCAGCGATTTATCTATGCCGCCTGCCACACCGGTGTTGATAATTGCTTCCGGCTCACAATTGTGAATCATTTCTAACGTTGCAACAGCGGAATTAACTTTACCCATACCGGAACGAGCAAGGTAGATCGTTTTATCACCAACGTTACCCGTCAAAATGGTGAGGTGATTTATTTTTATTTCATTCTTATTTTCCAACATTGCAACAACAAGCTCAAATTCGCTATCCATTGCTACAATTATTCCTATTTTCTTCATGATTTATTTAAAAAAACGGGTTATACAATTTCTCATCTCCGATAGTTGTTGTGTCACCATGACCGGGGATCACAACCACATCGTCAGGCAAAACAAATAGTTTCTCACGTATATTTCTAATTAAAGCCGCACCATCACCCCTCGGTAAGTCGGAACGACCGATTGCACCGTTGAACAACACATCTCCGGAAATAAGTAATTTGTCCGGCTCGGAATAATAACACAATCCACCCGGCGAATGTCCGGGTATGGCAATTACTTTTAAAGTTGAGTTACCGAATTTCACAGTGTCGCCGTCTTGTAAATAATGAGCCGTTGCGGGCGGATGTTTCACACCTCTCATAGCCTTCATTCCGTACATCTTTTCCAAGTCGCAAGACTTTGCAATTAGAAAATCATCTTCTTCGGAAGCTTCCGGTTTCAAACCGTAGGTATCTACCATAAACTGATTGCCGAAAACGTGATCCACATGCAAATGGGTATTAAGCAAACGCACAGGTTTCAAACCGTTTGAGGAAATAAAATCCGAAACACGTTGTTGTTCCGATTCTTTCAAACATCCGCAGTCGATAACTGCAGTTTCAAGCGTTTCATCATAGAGCAAAATTGTATTTTCGCCCCAAGGATTATTTACAAAAATTTTTACTTGCATCATTGACTAAGAGTAAATCTGACACTTACGCCAAAATTAGTATTAATTGTCGGGAATGACAAGGAAACGTATGGAGTGTTTACAACTCTATCATAATAAAGTTTCAAGTTGAAATTATTATTAAACGTGTAATCAGCGGATAAATTTAAACTTACAACCTTCTGACCGGCAGTCAACTGATCTACGTTTTCATTTATTTTACGTATGATAGTGTTGTTTTTACGAACAGAAACGTCGCAAATAAGGTTTATATCATTATCCAACTGTTTGTTTCTTAGGAATATCGGAAGATTACCGAAACGATAGCCGGCACCGAATACTATTTCATTACTTGACGTTTCCGTTAATTGTGAGTTAGTGATGCTTAGTGAAATGTCTCGCCTCCGAATTATGCTGAAGCGCGACGTCAAATTGTTAACCCACGACATTTCCAAACCAATGAGGGGATTAAGTTCTTCACTTATTGAAACGGAATTAACTTCATAACGAGGTAACCAATTATTATTCATATCCAAAGAAGTAGGTACGCCTTCATCTTCCGTGTATTTCAAATTCGACGAATAGGATGCAATGTTGTAACGACAACGATAAGAGTGCGAAATATTGAATGATTTAAACAATTTTTTCATTACGGGAATATCCGTGATGCCGGTGTAAGTCAATCGCCAGTTCGGACGCATTGCAAGCAATGTGGGTATCAAACCTTTATGATTTCCCACTCCATAGGCTCTATTGAACGCTCCGATAAGCACATCTTGAGAAATCTCTCCGTATCCTTCATAATAGCCGGTGGTTCTGCCGTTTTCTTTCACTTCATAATCCTCAAAACTTTCACCGTAATGCTCCATTGCAAGTTCACGCGACATTTCTTTACGATTTTCGAGAAAATCACGGTAGATTTTTGCAGATGCGGTAACGTCGTTACCGATTTTTGAGAATGCCGAGTTAATCGCAAGTATGCTCATACTGAAAGAACCGCCACGCGTCATGTTATGTTCTTCAAATTCCACTCCGTTATACCAAAGATATTCACTAAGATTTTTAGAGCGAGTGCGCTCGGCACGAAAATCTATTCTAAACTTTCTTACCGGCTCAAAGAGTGCTGTGATTGTGAGATTCTCGGCAGCATTCATTTGATAAGCCGTATTGAGCGTGCTGTCGGTGGTTAGCCAACCTTTACGTGCGGCATCGATACCGAATTTCTCATCCTGTTTACCGAAAAGGAATCCGAAACCCGGAGCAGAACGTCCTTCGTAACTTTGTTGCCCAAGCCAACGTGCTTCCGGTAGGAAACCGGGTAATGTTGTTGAATTGTTCTCGCTATAAGTGATACGTACATTTTTTATTCCGGTGAGCACATTTACCGCTGCCTTTGTTATCACGTTTATCGCATTTGCATCGGGATTTTCAATTCCCGTAACTTCAATATTTGCACGTTCAAGCGATTCCGTAGAAGTTATTTTCACTTTGTTCTTACCGGAAGTCTCATACGCTATCTTCACTTGTTTACCGTCGGGAGTGGTTACCTTAACTCTCACGTCTCTGGTTTTCAAATTATGTTCTACGGTGAAATCATTGTTTCTAACAACATTTTGAACACCTCCGACAAACTTCACGGTTTTCCCTCGTCGGCGTTGCGGACGTATGATGTTGCGCAAGAATTTTGACTTTGTGTAAAGCGAAGTTAAATTCATGCCGAAACCTACTTGCATAGAATTAGTGTTGCGAATAGTATTTGCATGATTGGTCGAGTCATCCGTAATCGGTGCTGCTTGCCAATCATAGCGCGCAGCATACATGGATTGTAAACTTGTCCAATCCAACCCCGGCAATTTATTTATAGGCATGGTGTACGTTACACTCAAATCGTGATTATAGTTAATCGGGCGACCGCCATCCATAATGTTGTTCCAAACCGTATCCTTCCAACGTTCATAACCGTCCGGATCAAATTCTTTATCCACAATTCCTACAGGTTCATCAATGCGATTGCGTGAAGATGCCCGGAAATCAACCATCAAATTCTTTGTAAGATTAAATTTGAAGGCATAATCCCGTTGCCAAATAAAATCTTTTTCTACTGTCGGTTCTATTAGAAAATCGGGATTATCCAGATTTTTAGATTTCACTTCACGATAATTCCTGCTTATGTCGGAACTTATGGAAATCATCGTAGGAAGATAAGCAAAATTAAAGTCCTTTATTAATTTAAGATAAGGCTTATTGAGCCATTTCACATTTTTAAACGGCTCTATATTTTTCGGCATTCCGTTATAAATATAACTCAAAATACCTCTATGGTCTTTACTTAAATCTTTGTCGGTTGTTACATTACGAATGTATTCTTTGTTGTAGGAATATGACAATGAAAGGTTTGATATGTCAAGAATACGATTTTTATTACTTTTGCTTTCTATCCCTATGTTAGTGAAGTTGATACTTTTACGCATAACATAATTTTCCGCATTACGCTTTATGGAATCACGTTTGATTTTCGTTTCGGCAGCATCAAGTGCCACATCAAGCGGTATGTCGCTATCAAGCGGATCATATTCCGGCAATGTAACCTGTTTTGAATAAGCATAGTACATTGGTAATCTAACGCCCCAACTTTCAGGAAAGAATTTACCGAGAGATACGTTGGCAGAAAAATCAACGGAAGTGTAATCATCACGTGAAATTTGGCTTATGCTTTGCTCCAAACTTCCGAAACCAGATGTCATACGACTACCGGCAAAAGAAAGTGTTGCCAAGTCGGCAAGTTTTGCCGTTACCCGAAGATTAGCAGCCCAACCGCCCTCATTATCAAGGTCTGTTAGGCGTAATTCATTAACCCACACTTCGGTTGAAAGTGCTCCCTTGTTGCCCGTAGCAGGATTTCTCACACCTATCATGACGTTCTTTATTTCGCCTATGCTCGGACGTCCTTTAACTTTCACAATATGGTTTGCAATTGCAGCATCCACGTCGGCATCCAATTCACCCAAAGTCATCTGAAAAAGGTCGTCGTAATCAATATCGTTACCTATGCGATTATCGGTGTTACGCTTTTGTTTGAGCATTTGCAAAAGACGTATAGGTAATTCAATACGATTATCACGCGCCCAAACAGCCAAACGTCCTGCGTCATTATCAGGATAAAATCCGGCAGGAGTTACAACAAGCGGTATCTCGTATTCATAATAATTAGTTGTGTTATCGCTGCCCATACGTAGAAAGAGAGTGAGTTCTCCGTCTTGCAAATGACTGTCTTCCAATGCTTCCGCATGCACATCCATTATCAACGTTTTATAGCGTAGCATGTCATAGCTCACATTTTTATAAACAGCACGAGCATCTCCCTCTTCCAAGTTTTTTACTCTCAGCGACATTGACTGTTCATTCAATTCACGATATTGCGGGTTAGTTACGTCAACTACTCTTTGTATTCCCGGAGGCATAACGTAGTTGACCGGCGTACGAGTTGCATTTTCTTCCAAATTCACAGCAGCAACATCAAAAACCGTGTTGGTTGAAACCACCACAGCATCATCATCAACAGGCATTTCGTATTTACGCCAATTATCTCTCACCAAATCCAGAGAAGCAAAACGCAAAACCACACTATCTTGGAAATTTTTCAGAATCATACGCATAAAGCGCACGGATTTTAAATCGTTGATTGCTCCGTAAGCCATACGGTCGGCAGTGTTTAAAGGTATCTTTATCTGGTACCAACGAATGGAATCAATAGTTCCGTTAACCAATTCTACCTTTGCAGTTGTTACATTTGTGATGTAAGGATTCTGCCCTACATTCATTGTGTTTGGGCTAAGTTTGAGTTTATACCGGAAAAACGATTCGGTTTCGTTCAATGTGTTATCATTATTAATATCCTCAACATTAGGCAAATTCGTAGCTGCCGTATAATATGACTCCGGCGACATATCGGTAGTGGGTGAGTTACCTTCAACTCCATTGTATTTCTTATAGCGATCAAGTATTGAAACCTTTTGAGCATCATAATCGGAACCTCTAAAATAATGATAATTGTCATTTGACGGATCTTCCCAAGCCATTTGGTAGAAAGGAGTATTTTCTCCTGCGTGATTACGAATTTCTGTCAGGTAATCACCAAAAAATGAGCGTTCATCATCATCTGCCAAACCGTCCGCACCAATATCCTGATAACGGCGTGATTGGCTATTGTTATCAAATCCCTTTACAACAGCCTGCACAGTAGGCACTCGTCCCCAAACAGTCGTATCAACATTTATAACATCGGCAGTAGTCGGTAAGCCGTTTTCAAATGACTTTCGACCGTCGCGGATAATATCTTCCGAAACATTACCCAAATCAATGTACAAATCTCCACCTGCATGGTTTTCATTGTATTTGAAAGGATCCATAAGCCACATTTCAACATACTGAACATTGGCTGCTTCAAAATCATTGGTTGTTACCGACCGCATTATACCGCCCCAACGGGTTTCCGGTCTGTTCAACTTCCCTTCGGCATTGACACCTGCCGAAATTCCCGCACGACCGGTTACATCAAAGTTGTAAGGTCCTCTCTCTTCCGGATAATAAGCAAGCGACAGGGCTGCAACTATATTAACATCTCCAACTGCCAAATCTCTGTCGGGATATATTTCCGTCTGTTTAATCTCTCTTACATAATGATTTGAGCGTTGCTCCTCGTCGGCACGTATATGAGAGGGCGTGGCTGCCGACATGCGATAAAAAAGCGGATCAACAACATACCATGCCACTTTTGCACGATTAAAACCACTCGCTTTATCATCCAACCCTACCGTATTTTCCGGAAATTCCGCATCACCCGGCACGGAAGCAAGTTTCCATTGCGTGATACCTTTCATATCAATAGAAATCTTACTACCCTCAAAGTCGTCAATATATGCATTACCACCCGCACCACTACTAATTCCGGGTGTGAAATGTGCAAATTCACCGTCAACACTTATATGAGATTTTTCTTTCGTATCTATAAAAGGTAGTTTATCTATCAGATTAGTCAGAAATCCGGACTCAGTACGATAAGACGCATTAAATCCCCATATCGTATTTGAAATTGGTTCTTCTCCTATCACAACTTTATGAGTTAGAGGCTTTTCATTCATATACATAAGCGTTGCACCTATGTTGAATTTATCATTAAACTTATAATCCAGATGTGTACCCACCAAAGTACGTGTCTGCATACCGTATTCGGAGCGATTCTCACTTTTCACCGTTATCGGAGTTCCGGAAGCAATTATAGCTTCATTGATTATACGCACGGTACCTCCGGCATAATCTACGATAAAGTCAATGTTTTCGATTAATTCCATTCCGTTAGCAATCACTTTCACCGAACCTTCGGCAACATTGAATGAACCAAGCGAAATTTCCGAAGAGGAAGAAGACTTGTAGGTACCTTTAAGGTAAAACTTATTCTTTTCACTCACTTTTTCCGCATCACTCTGAGTTTTAGTGTAAAGTTCCTCATACACATAGTTGTCAGCTTCAGGTGAATTTATTTTTGACCGCAAATATGAACCGAACGGTTCCAAAACAGGGAATGCGATACGACCTTTATCGGAATAAACAGTAACACCTTCAATGTAATCGAAAATACCATCAGGCACGGCATCTAATTGCGAGTTCAAACGATCAAGATTAAGCACGGAAAGCAAAATCTTATCACGTATATCACCGGCAGGCACGTAGTTTAATTTCGTTCCCGCACGGTCATTTTGATAAAGAATATCCATCACAAAATCCGAAGAATTTAAACCATAGCTACCGATGTTGTATATGTTTTTCATCATTAAACCCCAAGTAGGTAATGACGGACTTTGGGTGCTACTTCTCAACATCTTAACAATAAGTGTAGAAGGTGCGGCAGGCGCATTTGCCGTTAGCTCACCAACCGTAAAGATCTCTCCTTGATATGTGTATTCGTAAGCCACTGCCAACACTTCATCCGCATTTAAAGCCTGATTTAAAGAAATATAACCGAGTTGATCATTCAAAACATATTCGCTTTTATCAAGCAATCGCGCATTCTCCAATTTTTCATAATCGGTTGACGAGGAAAAGCGACTACCGAATTGAGCAGTAAAAAGTTGCGAAATAGCATTGATGTCTCGAATACCATTCATCGCCGTCATCTGTGAGTACTCATCATTCGTACCGTTATCAGGCAATTCCCCTCTGTTAGGATAAAATAAGTTGTTTGAAATATTCGGCTTCCCGTCAACTCCGGTTCTGCCGTTCTCTCCCAAGTCTACGAGAGCTACAATATTGCGAGATCTCTCAAAGTTTGAGTTTTTATTCGTAACCCAAACTTCAATCTTAGAAATCCGCACTCCACTACTAATCACAGGTAAATGAGCCAAAGCACGATCATAATTATCACGAAAATACTTCGACAAAAAATAATGTCTGTTAGCTTCATAATGCAAAGCCGAAAGTTCATATTCCTGTTGTTGACCGCCGTTATCAAGTTGAATAACATTAGATTCGCTCTTCTGTTGTGAAAAAATAGAGGAAACCGTCAACTTACCGAATTTCATATCCGTGCGAAAGCCCCAAAGATCACGTCCACCGGTAATTAAAGTCCCCGGAAGCGGCAAAGAAACATTGCCGACTTCTATTTTTTGAATAATATCATCCTCCTTGCCCGTATAATCCAACTTTAAAATGTTCTCGAAATCAAAAGTCGCTTCGGTATTGTAGCTCCAGTCTATATTCACCAAATCACCTATGTTACCGTTTACATTAAACTGTATTTTCTCATCAAAATCAAGAGCAGTAGTTTTCCGTAAATCCACCGGTATTGTAGGATTGTCAACCTCACTTATTTTCACTCCCAAGTCTAATTCCAGAGAACCCTGAACATTCAATTTCACTTCCGTGTTACCGAAAATAGGATCTAAAATATTTTCTATAAACTGAATTCTTGAAACTAAAGATTTGAAATCATACTGGTCAGTGTCGCGCATTTTTCTACGATTATATTCGTACAGTGACATCGTATTTTGATAATCTAAAAAATCATGTTGAGAAAGTGAATACGGTCTTGAATAATAGTATTTTCCACCTATCATTTTCTTCACAACATATCTGCCCGTTGAAGGATCAAAAACAACCGTATCGGAAATATTAGATGGTAAAGGGACAACCGGAGGAGGCTCCACCACATCTTCACGGATTAATTTTGTGGGATCATCATCCAACTTATTAATCACTGTTTGCGCACTAATTATTTTGAAAATAAATATAAAAAAGAGCGCAAGCAGTATGTATTTACAATAACCGTAATGCATTCTTTATAAGCTCTTCAACACTCAAATTGCCTTTTTCTTCTATAATTTTATCTAAGACCTTTGTTACTTGATTTTTAACAAATCCCAACATAACAAGTGCTGACAAAGCTTCATCCTTGACAGCACTGTTCTGAGATACGTTTATTCCTTCGGCAAATGAGATGCCCGCCACTTTATCTTTCAACTCTATTATCACCCTTTGAGCTGTTTTTAACCCAATACCTTTTATACTTTTGATGACATTCAAATTATCCGTTTGAATTGCCGCAATAATTTCATCCGTAGTCAGAGAACTAAGCATAACACCTGCCGTGTTGGCTCCAATTCCTGTTACCGAAATCAACAATCTAAACAATGAACGTTCTTCTTTACTGTGAAATCCGTAAAGTAAATGAGCATCCTCACGAATAATCTGATGAGTGTATAAAATAACTTCCTTATTGCCGATAATCTTGGAATAAGTATTTAAAGTTATTCTGATATCATAACCTATTCCGCCGCAGTCCACCACTGCTCCGGCAGGATTTGCCTCAACAAGTAAGCCGCTGATATATTCAAACATATTATTTAAATCCTATAAGTTTTCTAACTTCTTTCATAGTTGCAGATGCACTTTCTCGTGCTTTTTCCGCTCCTTCGTTTGCCACTCTTTGCATGTATTCCTTATCCGAAGCGATCCCCAATATTCTATCACGTATAGGTTCCGTGAAATTTATAATGTCTTCTGCCAATTGTTTTTTCAAATCGCCGTAACGAATGGCACATGAATTATACTTCTCATTGAAGAATTCGTATGTATCTGCGGATGAAACGATTTTCAATAGCGTAAATAAATTTTCAATCACTTCCGGTTTTTCACTGTTCTGTTGCGTGGGACCGCTATCGGTAACCGCTTTCATCACTTTTTTACGTATAGTTTCTGGATCATCTATTAAATAGATTGCATTACCTTCCGATTTACCCATTTTACCGCTACCATCTAACCCCGGCACTTTCACCGATTCGGCGGGAGTGTAGGATTCGGGTTCGGGGAAAAGATCGGTTTCATAAATCATATTAAATCTACGTGCAAATCTACGTGTAATTTCCATGTTTTGTTCCTGATCTCTACCCACCGGAACTTTCTGCGCTTTATGAATAATTATGTCTGCCGCCATAAGAGTGGGATAAGTAAGCAAACCGGCATTCACATTGTCCGGTTGTTTACGTGCTTTATCTTTAAAAGATGTAACTCTTTGCAACTCGCCTAAATAAGCATTCATATTCAAATACAAATACAACTCAAGAATCTCCTTGACATCACTTTGCACGTAAATTGCAGCTTTGTCCGGATCTAATCCGCAAGCCAAATATTCCGCCATTATTTTAGACACATTTGCCGACAAATCATTGGGCTTGGGATGAGTAGTCAAAGAATGCCAATCGGCAATGAAAAAGAAACAATTATACTCATTCTGCATTTGCAGAAAATTCTTTACAGCTCCGAAATAATTACCTAAATGAAGGTTCCCTGTGGGACGTATCCCACTCACAACAATTTCCATTTTCAACTAAAATTTTAATGAATCAAATAATTCTGTCATAAGTTGCACATATCCTATGCTAAAACACAAAGATAGTGTTTTATTTGTTTCGTCATTTTTTTTTCAAAAAATCATTTGGGTATTATCTTTTTTTCTACATTTGAGGGCTGAAACGGTTCACTTTTTAAACATTAATACAACATGGAAGAACTTGAAAAAAGAGAAAGAACGGAAACCGCTGATCGTGATGAAATCTTTTCCAAAGTTATTAGAGCAGGAAAAAGAACTTACTTTTTCGATGTAAAGTCGACACGCAACAACGATTTCTATCTTACAATCACCGAAAGTAAGAAGAAGTTTAATGATGACGGTTCCAACAATTTCGAAAAACACAAAATTTTTCTCTACAAAGAGGATTTTGAAAAATTTACCGAAGGTCTTGATGAAGTTATAAATTATATAAAGAAGGCATTCGGTGGGGAGATTCCAAAGCCCGAAGAAATTTCAGAAACCATATTTGACGTGGATTTCGACAATATTTAAAAGCACCTTAGGGCTTTATTGACTTACCAAATTACGAACAACTACGGAAGCCATAAGGCAACCGAAAATTGCAGGCATGTAAGAAATCGTGCCTACGTTTGATTTTTTGTTTCGACTTTCTTCAATGACAACCGCATCCGTCGATGTCTGTTCTGAGGAAAAAACAACTTTCACACCTTCATAAATTCCCAAACGGTGTAACCTTTTGCGTAACATTCTCGCCAAATGACAGTTGTAACTCTTGGAAATATCCGCCACTTCTATTTTTGAGGGATCCAACTTTCCTCCCGAACCCATTGAACTGATTATCGGAAAACCTTTCTTTACACTGTGATAGATCAGGAAAATCTTGGGAGCGAGAGTATCAATGGCATCCAAAACATAATCATAATGATTTGCTTCAAGAATTTCTATCATCCTGTCGTCTTTTATAAAATCGTTGATCACGTGAAGACGGATTTCCGGATTGATGTCTTTAAAACGTTCCGCCATTATTTCCGCTTTAAACCTGCCGATAGTAGAATCCAATGCGAGCAATTGACGATTTTTATTTGTAGTTTCAATAGCATCACCGTCAACAATAGTCATTTCTCCCACTCCTGCACGACATAATTGTTCCGCAGTATACGCACCAACTCCGCCAAGTCCGACTATTAGCAAATGAGCATCCTTCAACTTATTTAAATTTGCTTCTCCAATTAACAACTCTGTTCTTTTCAACCAACTCTCATTTCCCATTGCGAAAACATTTTTCAAAATTTATGTAAATCTGCTCAATAAGTGCTTCTAAGGTAATATCTAATATCTTCAACGCTTCGGTATACACTTCCTCTATCCGAAAAACCGAATCATCCGTTTCAAGAAACAATCTATCTAAGGGTATTCCTTTCAACAATTTTACAATATTTGATGCAGGATGAAACAACGCCTTACCTGCCGATAAATACATTCCCGTATCCAGCAATTGTTTCAATATATATTGATTATTATTATAGCCGTGCACAATCCATGCTTGCTTTGGTTTCATTCTTTTATGAACGCTTATCAACTCCGGAAATGCTCTCACACAATGAATAATAACGGGAACTCCAAGTTGTTCGGAAATTTTAATTTCTTCTTCAAAAATTGCAATTTGTAAATCAATTCCGGCTTCGGAATTCCTATCCAATCCTGCTTCGCCTATTGCCGAAAGATGAACGGTGGAAACCACTTTCTTTAATCTTTCGAGGCTATCCGCTTCAATAAAAAGCGGATGTATACCATAAGAAATCCGTTCATCATTTAGCGACTGCTGTCCGTTGCTAACATCTAAAATATGCAGCCCTTGACTACTTCTATGAGTATGTACATCAATGTATTCCA
This sequence comes from Culturomica sp., assembly GCA_031262745.1. Classification (GTDB taxonomy): domain Bacteria; phylum Bacteroidota; class Bacteroidia; order Bacteroidales; family Marinifilaceae; genus JAISHE01. Next base: position 14,086 of record JAISHE010000011.1, read on the forward strand.
ATTTCTAACAATTTTCTTTACCTGTCATAATTTCCAGAACCGTTTTATCTGTTTGTTCCATACCTTGCACTCCGATAATGCCGATATTTCTGATCGTTTTTTCTATATCATCATCCACAATACCGTCATTATTTGTTTTGATGCCGTAAATAGAAAGCAAAGCCGCCTGCACTGCAGCCGATACTCCGGAATAAACTTTTAACGCACACCCTTGTTTCGCTCCGTCACAAACCATTCCGGTCAAGTTTGAACACATTGTTTTTATGGTATTCACCACATTATCATAACCGCCACCAAGAAGATATGTGATACCGGAAGCTGCACCCGTAGCAGCAATCAATATACCGCACAATGCGGAAAGATGTCCCATATAATAATGTATGTGTATGGCTATCAAATTGCTCAACGCTAAAGCTCGCAATTTCTGTTCACGAGAAGAAGCTAATCTCTCAGCAGTTACAACTACCGGAATACTTACAGTAATCCCTTGATTGCCACTACCGGAATTAGTCATAACCGGTTCCGTGCAACCATCCATACGCGCATCCGAAGCTGCTGTGGAACGAATTAAAACGTTGTTCAACAAATCATCCGCCAAAAATCCCTTATCAATACTTTCTTTCAATGTTCTACCTATCTGCAAGCCATAACAACCATTCAAGCCCTCCTCCGAAACTTTTTTGTTCATTTCCGCACCTACTTCCAAAAATTCAATGTCTTCAATAGCTATTTCATTGACAAATCTCCAAATACATTCTAAACTTAATTCGGGACGTTGTTGTGTTTCTTGCAAATTAGTATCGTCGTTTTTAGAAAAAACTATCTCTCCGTTCTTTTCAACTGAAACTATGTTCAAATGCGAATGTATTATGACAGTTTTCACCGAATCATTACCTTTACTGCAAATAGCTTCCACATACAATTTATCTTCCGCATCAGCCTTCATTTTAACCTGCACTCGTTTATCTGCAAGTAATTGCTTTGCTTTATTGAGGCAATCACCGGTTTTCACATCTTTGAGCACTTCCAAACCGTAAATAGTACGTCCGCACACGGCACCCAAAGCAGCTGCTATCGGTAAGCCCGTCATACCGGTTCCGGGTATTCCCACTCCCATACCGTTTTTATAGATATTCCCGCTAACCTGTACACTAATTTTATCCGGAATATCGCCCAATTCTTCCCTGCATTTGGCACATGCCAAGGCGCACGCAACAGGTTCGGTACATCCCAAAGCAGGCACAGTTTCCTGCATCAGCAAGTCAATAATCTGTTTGTCAGTAGGTTTATTCATAAGCATTTAATATAAAATCAGCATGTGAATATAGCTAACAAATTACGTCTTTGCAAAGAATGTGCTGTTTTTTAAAAACAAAACCTTTGAGAATCTCTTAAAAATACTTGGGGGAATGGGGCTTAATCCACAGGGGTTTGCGATTGAACCCTCTTTTTCTTACCTAATTAGTTGGATATATTAAAAACTATTTGCAGCTTGCGAACTTTATCAACTAATTAAAATCGGTGAATGCTGGATGAAGAGAGTGAACTAATCAAAATGTGGATTGAGGGTGTGTCAAAACGATACACCCTCTTCCATCGGCAGGAAACGGCAATTCCTAAGTATGGAAACCGTACATTATTCAGATGATTCGGTCGCCGTTACTACCGCCGCTTCCGCCAGCCACCATCGTCTTCGTCTTCTTCGCTAATAGTAATCCATTCGCCTTCAAAGTCGGGATAAGTAGTCACTTCGGGTGCAGTGTTTGTGGGGATGTATTCTGCGGGAGTGCCTATAGTGCAACCCAAATATTGAACTGTACATTTTGTGTTCTTTCGGATAACCCTCTTCTTTATAAGGTTTCCCAGAGTTGAAACTTCATCGTAGTGGTCCCACTCCACGATGATAGAATAATACGCATAATAGTAATAGTACGTATAATCATAGTACCCACCACCATAAATAGGAACGTACCTAGAGGTAGAATAGCTATGTATCAATTGACAGTAATCGGGTATTTCTATTTCCACTGCATCATCATAAGAGCAGAGATCGAGCGTCATACTGATTTTTTCAGTGTTGGGAACTGCTGCACCCCAGCTAAATTCTACGGATAATGCGCTTGCTATATCAGGAAACCCCAGCTGATAAAAATGATGTTTAACGTTCTTGGTGGTGACTACTTCCTCGGTATCTTCCTTTTCGCAAGATGCAAAGGCTATACCTATCAAGATGGCAATTGTCAAATAGATAATTTGTTTCATAAAAAAAACTCGCTTTTTCATTGTCATTTGTTGTTTAAATAAAACTGATACCCATCCTTTATAAATGCAAGAACGAGTATCAGATTTGTTATTACTAATATTTTTGTAATTAATTAAACGATCAGAAGTTGTAACCGATATTGATAGACAGACATCTATTCTTCATTGAATCATCACTATCTTTTAATATATTTGTCAATCCTAAATCATAATTTATACCAACAAATGTGTGTCCAAAAGTCAAACCTGCTCCGATTGCAAGCCCGGCATCGAATTTTTTGATACCGTCGCCGAAATAATCCGAACTCTCATTCTCATCATCATAGTTATCGAAAGACAATTTATATTTCCCGCCAATTCCGTAAGCAAAATACGGTCCAAAGTTAATTTGTAATTGGGTAAAATCACTAAAATTATAGCGGTAGGAAGCTAAAAAGGGTACTTCCAAATATGCAGGAGCCGCTTTTTCTGTATATTCATATCTATCCTCATCCTCTTTTATTTTGTATCCCTTCACTGTGTAGTACAAACCTGATTGAAGATACAAACTTTCCATCATCGGTATATCTATGCTGACACCAATATTGAATCCAACGTTGTTCTTTGAAGAAAAACTATATCCATCAGAAGATACACTTTGTTTTGCAAAGTTAACACCGCTCCGGATACCAAAAGTTACAGGTTGGTCGGACTTCTGAACAGAGAAGAAAGAACTTGACGCATCCGAAGCATATTGTGCTGATGCAGTTAATGTGCATATTGCACAACCTAAAACAAATAAAAATTTTTTCATTTTTTTTAAATTTAAATTAAATATTACATTTTGATATTAAAATTTGTTAGACGGGTCAAAGATAAACCCCTTTTCAACATCTCACAACCACCCATTTTATCTCTAAATGCTTAAATGCCACAAGCTCGTGCTTATCTTGCAAATATTGTGTTTATTTGGACGAAAAAAATACAGAACAAACGAATTGTAGTGGGGTATGAAATATTATAAATAACACTATAATCTTACCAACCGAAGTTCTAATTCCTTGCGATAGTTGCGCGATAGCTTCATCTTATCTTTTAGATGAGGCTGGTGGAAAGGTGAGGATAATA
>JAISHE010000026.1 GCA_031262745.1 Culturomica sp.
ACAGGCAAAGTGTTAACTTTCACTTCTACCTCAACGCTGTCGCTGTAGCAACCGTTGCTCACTTCGCGAATGTAATAGGTAGTTGTGCCGGCGGTTGTTATATTCGTAGGATTATTCAACGTTGTATATGAACCTGTGCTTATACGATATTGATATGTTTTGCCGCCTACAGGAGTCAATGCGCTATAAAGATTTACGCTCACGCAGCCGTCAATTTCAGCATCAACAGTCGGTGTCGAAGGCTTAGGATTAACCGTTAAGGTATAAACAACGGTGGTATCCTTGCAACTTGTGGCTGCGCTGTCAACCGCAATACGGAACGAATATGTTCCGGCAGATGCGGGTGTATAAGCTTCAGGAGTTCCAACCACAACCGGAGTTCCGCTTGTTACATCTAAGTAAACGTAATTCAAAGAAGCCGACTGAGTAGCCGAAATGTCTACCGTTACGCCTTCGCAAACTGCCGGCAAATTAGACACGGTCGGGAGCGTAGGCAAGCCGTAAATCGTTACACCAACCTCAGCACTGTCTGCACTCATACAACCGGCTGTATTTACCGCCCATATATAATAGGTATCGGTTACTTTAACGTTAGTCGGACTTGTCAAAGCCGTGTAATTTACATCTCCGTCTTTCTTGTACTTATATGCTATACCGCCGACAGGAGTTAATGCAGAGTAGAGATCTACACTTTCGCAAGCCGTCAAAGTTGAAGTTGCAAGCGTTGGAGCTGCAGGTAAGTCGTTAACCTTCACCTTGTAAGTAGCCTGAGCAACAGGGTTCAAAGATGTAACGCCGTCGCTTTGGAGCAATTCCGCCGTAACCGTATATTCACCAACACCGAGACCTGCGGCAGACACGTCCAAAGTTACGCTACCGTCGCTTCCGCTAACAGTTTCCAAAGCAAGTGAGAGACCGGTCAAATCGCCGTCAATATCCCACTTCAATTTATATTGCGTAGCGGCTTTTAAGTTTGCGTAAGTTGCTACCAAGTTCAATTCGCCGCCAAGACAAATTGTGTCGCCTGTTACCATAGCCAATGTCGGATTAGGTACGGGTGCGCCGACTGTGATTGCCACTGTGTCCGAACTAACGCAACCGGTGGTGTCCGTACCCGTTGCAACATATCTGTAAGATGCTTCCGTCAAGTTTGATGATAAACCGCTTGAAGCAGGTGCATATTGTGGTGTGGTTACGGACGGTGTCGGTGCTGCACCAATAGCCGACCAAACATATTTAATCGAGTCGGAAGATGCACTGCCGACAGTCAAAGTTATTGATTGACCTTCCGTTATGCTTTCCGGATTATTTCCGTTGGCAAGTGCCGTGAACACAGGCAAAGTGTTAACTTTCACTTCTACCTCAACGCTGTCGCTGTAGCAACCGTTGCTCACTTCGCGAATGTAATAGTTAGTTGTACCGGCGGTTGTTATGTTCGTCGGATTATTCAAAGTTGCATAAGAACCTGTGCTTATGCGATACTGATAGTTGCCGGTTTCGCTCACGTCTAATGCAGTGTAGAGATTGACGGTTTCGCAATCGGTCAAAGTTGTCTTTGCGAGCGAAGGTGCATCCGGCTTAGGATTAACCGTTAAGGTATAAGTAGAGGTGGTATCTTTGCAACCTGTAGCTGTGCTGTCAACTGCGATGCGGAATGAATATGTTCCGGCAGATGCGGGTGTGTAAGTCGTGGGACTTGACACAGGAGTACCGCTTGCATCCAAATATGAGTAAGTCAAGCCTGACGGTGCAGTCAAACCGCCCGTGATGTCAACAGTTGCGCCTTCGCAAACTGCCGGTAAATTCGACACGGAAGGAAGTGTAGGCAAGCCGTAAATCGTTACATCAACGGAAGAACTGTCGCTACTGCAAGCGTCTCCGCTCACAGCACGGACGTAATATGTAGTCGCTCCTTTGGTCGTTATGTTCGTAGGATCGGTCAAAGCAGCATAAGTTGAGTTTGTGCTTAAACGATATTCATAAGTGTTTCCTGCGACAACGGTTACGGCATCGTAGAGATTGACGGTTTCGCAATCCTGTTGAGCAGCGAGCGTAGGTGCATCCGGCTTAGGATTAACCGTTAAAGTATAAGTGCCGGTTGTGTCGGAGCAACCGCCGGTGCTATCAACTACTATGCTGAAAGAAAATTCGCCGTCGGATGCGGGAGTGTAAGTCGTGGGACTCGGCACAACAGCACCGCTTGCGTCCAAATATGAGTAAGTCAAGCCTGACGGTGCAGTCAAACCGCCCGTGATGTCAACAGTTGCGCCTTCACAAGCGTCTGTCAAAATCGGTAAAGTCGGGAACGTAGGCGGTGCTTTTACGGTGAGCGTGGCGGTGTCTAAGGCGGAGTTAGTTCCGTCGGAAGCAGCGAGGCAAACTTTATAAACGCCTGCGGGCACATTAGCGGAAGCAGTGAAACTATAGTCGCCTGCCATGGTAACAGAACCTGTGGCGGGAGTTGGAATAACATTCGCTACGCTTGCAGAGCTAACCGTACCGTTTTCATACGTGATGGGCACTGTGGTTTCCTGACCTACACAATAAGCAGTGTCCGGAGCTGTCATAGCAAACACCGCAGGAGCAACAGTAGGTACGTCAAAGTCAATTTCTTCCACATTGTTATAACTCCATCCATTTTTAGCAAATGTTTTTGTTGTTGTATATTCTACACCGTTAGGAGCTCTATATTTAAAAGTTGCCCTAAGACTAAATGCTGTAGGTGATATGTCTTGTGTTCCCCCAAAATCATCAAAGTCGATACCAATTGTAATACCATACACTACATCTATGTAACTCGTTGATTTATCTATATTTTCTGCAGGCGTAGTACCATCAGCATTTATATTACCTATCATCTGATAGTAACCCATTCCTGTTCCAGGCATAAGTTCATTTTCAGCTTCAATAAAATATGAAATATCACTTGCTGCAACATTGGGCGGTGTTAATTGAGCTCCATTAACAAGTATATTAAAAAAAGTCATTGTAGCATCACTTTTTTCAGATCTACCATTCATTGTTGGAGTCTCAAGAGGCATAGTTATGGTAGTAGATCCTAACACAGCTCCTTGTAAAAAGAAATTGATAGATATAAGTAAATATGTAAATATTATACGTTTCACTGATTAATAATTATTTCGTCCAACCATCAATTGCATTAGGAATTACAACACGAACCGGTAACCATGTATATATATTCTGCTTATTTGATGTAGTCCAATTTCCCGGTCCTGTTGCAATAGGTCTAACTGCTCTATTACGCCATGTTTGATTGTTAAAATCCCAACTATATATTTCTATTCCACGGGCAGTTGTTATATTATCTCCTAATGATCCTAATGTATTTGCAGTTATCAAAGCCATCGGATCTGCTATGAAATTATAATTTCTAGTACGACTAGGATCTCTTTCAAGATTATAAGTGAAAGGTCTCGGTAATTTACCATAGAATAACAATTCCTTATTTACATCTTTAGTAACTATTCTATAAATTGTACCAGGAATCAAATCAAAATCACCAACCGTACCGACAGGACCTAATACAAAACTTCTAGAACTCCAATTTTGTGTTGACATGAGATATTTTGATATACTCATACCCCTCTTATTGCTTAGAAGTTTTAATAAAGAATCCACTGTTGGTAATCCTTTATTACTCATGTCGAAAGGATATGATATATAATTATACTCTCCTCCCCCCGAAGCTTGTCCATACAGCCATTGTTTATAATATCCAACTGTGTCGGAAGTGCGTGAATAGAAACGTTGTTTTGCTTCTTCAATATAACGGCTTCCCTGAACGTAGAAGAATTCGAGGGTGTCGTTGTCGGTGCGGACGTCATATAAGGTGTCGCCCTTAGCAACCATAGCTCTGCGGGCATATTGATTGACAATAGCATAACCGTCCCACTTGATGCTCATAACTCTCACGGAGTCGATATACGCAATGGCAGGCACTCCCGTGGTGTCCCAATGGAGATAAAGTTTATTTTCTTCTTCGGCGTATTTGTCTATATCAAGCGGCATTCTACCCGGTATGATATAGGCATTCACGGTGTCGGAGCCAAAGCACTTGTCGTTGAGAGTGTCGGCAGCAGTGTAGTAGATTGTAGCATCGCCGCGCATACGCATAGTCAAATCGAAGCGGTTTTGATCAACGGTGTCGTTTATTGCGGAAGTCGGCAAATAGCCCCACTTGCTGTTCACGGCAGATGCGTTGATCTTGCTCTGATCTATAGCCATCTTGTAGGTGGAGTCGGCTTCTTTTGCAAATCCGCCCCAAGTTTCATGTAATCTTATGTCGATAACGGGACGTGTTCCCACTTTCACAACAGCACGAGCCGTGTCGGAAACGCAACCGTTGTCAGCCGAAGCCACAAGTTTAATATCCGTTTCGCCTCTTTTTGCAAGCACAACGTAGTCTTTATTAGAAGTGTAGGGCAATCCGTCTATGTCCCAAGTGTAGCCTGAGGCATTTACTTCCGCACCTTCGTTTGTTAAATATATGGTGTCGCCCACGCAATAGGCATCGCTAAGCGTGAATAAAGGCGCAGCCAAGTTGTTGACTTTAATGTCGGTAACGGCAGTAGACGTGTAGCCTTCCGAGTTTGTAACCGCCACAGCATAACGATAGCTTGCATCCGCAACGGCAGGAGCCGTGAAGCGAGTTTGTTGAGCAGTGTCGGGATCAATGTAAACGGTGTCATGCCAAGCGTAGGTGTAAGTGTCGCCCACAATCGAGGATATAACTTTTGCCGTCAAAATCACCGAATTATTCATACACAGCAACGAACTTGCCGGATCCACTATAACTCTAAATCCGTTTACGTTGTCGATGACAACCATAGTGCTGTCCGGAGCGGTAACGCAACCGTTGTCGTCAACGGCATATACTTTATACTTAACACTATTCGGAGCGGTCAAAGAAGCTATGTTTGTCATAGGATATTGCGCCGACGTATCGCCTGCGGCAATTAAATTTGTAGGCGTCCAATGCCATTTTAGCGATGTGGCATCACCCATGTCCGTAACATCGGCAATCAAAGCCGTGTTTGTTCCGGCAGGTATTGTTATTTCATCCGGAGCGGCAACTATTTGAGCAGCTTTGTTGCTTGAACGTGTAAATGTAGTCATAGACAGGGTGTCGGCACCCGACCTCGGTTCGGGAGAAACCCGTCCGTCGCTGATTTCCACGTAGTAGTTCCACGTATCGGCATCATTTACAAACAGCGTATCCATATTACTTGCTTTGTCGGCAACTGTTTTTACGGTAATGTTTCCGCCGTCGTTATATTTTTTCCATGTAAAATCAAACATTTGTTCCCCACCCTGCACATTTGCAACCAACATTGCCGTTCCGTCTACGCAAATAATGTCGCCGTAGACCGATTTCAAATTAACTTTGAGCGAATCTCCGAGAACGGAAACTTGTTTCACCAATTCGTTGGTTCTACAATTGTTTGAATCCAATGCCCAAACTTTTATGTTGTATGTTCCTATGCTGTCCAAAGGTATTTTAGCATACGTGGAAGTGTCGTTCTTTTCTTTAAACACTTCTGTTCCGTCCACTTCCCAAGTGAAGTTGTAGGCATGAACCGAGTAAGGCAATCCGCTGTCAGCCACAGCCTGCACTCTCATAAAGGTGTCGGCTTTGCTTACCAAAACCGCATCTGTTGGTCCGGTAGTGGGCAACCAATTGATAATCGGTTTCGGATATATAACACCGCTCACTACTTCGGAAGCGAAGCATCCGTTGGTTGTGTCGATAGCGATAATTCTCACAGTGTAGGTTCCCGAATCTCTGAGTTCAAATTCGGACATGTCATGAGCCAAGCTGCTTTGCCGCACATCAAATCCCGTCGGAACAATGGAGTCGGCATATATGGTGTCGAATTGTCCTTTGGCTACGGCAAATAAGGTTACGCCGTCGCAGGAATCCGTCATGGTTACCGTTATCGACGGTGCTATGGCAACGGTTATAGAGTCTTTAATCATATCGGACATACATCCGTTTTTCGTTATCACACCGGCTTCATATATCATTTTACCTCTTCCTACGAAAGCATAGAAGGAAGTGTCGTTTTCTACATGCTGCCCGTTGATTACCCATATAAAGGTGTCGGCTTCGGATACTGTGTTAGCCAAGTTTACTCTAACGGTGTCTATGGAGCATGCACCACCGGCACCGGAGTTTGTCAAGTCAAATGTAATTTGCGGAGCTTCTGCGGTTTCCACATGAATATCTACACGTCCGAAAGCCACTTCGCCCGTTGTGGCTCTTGCCTGAACGAGGAATGTGTAGGAACCTGCCGTCGTGGCAGCGAACACCATCGAACTATTGTCGGCAGATGCGGCGGTCAACAAAGCGGAAGGCATCCATGAGTAAGTGATGCCGGAGAGTCCCGTTCTTTCCGCAACCGTCAAAGTGAGATGGTTGTTGATACAAAGCGTGTCTATTTCGGGAGTTACCACTATATCAAGTCCCGTGTTGTCGTTGATTTTCACAACCACACTATCCGGTGTTGACATACAACCTTTATCATCCGCAACGGTCAATTTGTATTTCTGTTGAGCAAACAAAGGCGCAGTCATCGGATATTGCAATGTGTCTTCACCGGCTTCAAGCATGTTTGTCGGTTTCCACATCCATTTAACTATATTCTGTCCGCCGGCATCACCCGCAAGCACCGTTTGTGCTCCCATAGCAATAGTTATGTCGGGACCGGCATTGGCATACGGAGCTTGACGACTGCCGTCATACTCAATGTGCAATGAATCCATACCGAGCCAAGCCGGAGAAACATCGTATCTCACTCTCACAGTATAATCCTCCGCTTTCTTAGTATATATATATAAGGTATCGGTTTTGGAATTAACCGTTTTCACAAATTCCGGAGTGAGCGAACCGTTCTTAAACCAAGAGAAGGTGTAGGTGTTTGCCAACGGATCGCCTTCAAGTACACTTGCCACAAGCATAGCTCCACCGTCTCTACAAACAGTGTCGTCGAAAACCGAAACGAGGTCAACCGTCAAAGGCGTGTAGCCGTTAACTTCCACATGCCAATAAGCGGTGTCGCTCGGACAACCGTTGGCATCTTCCACTCTAACGGCAAACCAATAGTCCATTTCATTTGCAAACGGTATGCTGTAAACGCTGTCGGGCGAAGCCATTCGAGCTGCAGGCAGCAACCATTCGTAAGTGTAGGGCGCAAGACCGTTATAGCCTTCTGCTTCTACATTAAAAGGTGTGTTTATGACAACATTCGACGGTGCGGATAAAGCAAAACGCACGGCGGGATCGGTCATATTAAGGTTAAATTCTATAAAGTTGGAGTAGCATGTGCCGTTGAAAGAACGCACTTTCACGGTGTAGGCACCCGCATTCACCAAGTTGAACACCGAATCATCGGCAGCCATCGAGGTTTGCAAAACGTCATTAACGTACCATTCATAAGAAACAGCACCCGGACTGCTCACCACTATCGAATCACCTAAACAAGCAAAAGGTTGAGAGGTGATGTCGGGAGCCACTTCGGGACGCACATAAGTGGCAACGGTATCGTAAACGGTCTTAGTGCCGTCTTTGCTTGTTACCGTAACAGCAAATCTATAATCGCCGGCAGCGGGAACAAGGTAGCTCGTATCTTGTGCACCAACGGAATAAGGTGTGAACACCAAAGGCGTAGACGGAGTTTCCACCGACCATTCATAAGTGAGTTCATCGGCAGGAATACCGCGTGTCTTAGCCGTTAGATAAGCAAGATTATTTGAACAAATAGTATCTTCCACCGAGGCAATGACTTCAAAATGACCGCATTCAAACACCGTAAACGGCAATGTGTCGCTTGCGCAACCACCTTCGCCGTAGGCTGCTACATAGTAGTCGCTCGGAACGAGAGAGTCTGAAAGGAATGTAACGGGATTACCCGTGCCCACCAAGTTGTAGGCTTCATCATACCATTTCACCACTGCCGTCGGGTCGGAAATAGAGCCGAGCAGGAAGCGGGTTACGGTGTCGCAAGTGAAAACCGGATCTTGTCCTATGCCGATAACCGGTCCGGAGTTGGATCTAACTTTGAATGTAATCGGATCGCTTACGCAGCTACCACCCGGGAGTTCCGCATACACCTTGTAGAGACGGTCGGCACCGCCGGCAACCGAAGTTATAATAAACGGACTGCCCGTACCTACAACCCTACCGCTTGAAACTTCTTCCCATGTTATGAGTGCGGAAGCATCACTGATGCTTGACACCTTAACGGTTACGTCGTCGGTGCAAGAAGTGAATATACTGTCGGTGAGGGTGAGCATAGGTTTGCCCAAAGTTAAGCTGAAATCCAAAGTGTCGGACGAACACAGCAAACCGTTTTCATCCGTCGAAAAGGCAAACACTTTGTATTCGCCGCCCGAAAGGTTGGATACGAAAGGATTACCCGTACCTACGATGTTGTTGTCATAATCCAACCACACCACCGTTGCCGAAGGACTTGACAAAGATGTCAAAGCAAATGTAACGGTATTGCCGCCGCAATATGTGATGTCGGCAGGCATGCTTATAGAAGGTACTTTTCCTGTTTCTATTATAAAAGGTATAGTGTCGCTCGAACATCCGTTACCGAGTGCCGCAACGTAATAGATACCCGTTCCATTGAGTACGGGCAATTTGGTTGCTGTGCCCGTTCCTAAAACGGTTGCTCTATCCTGATCAAACCACTTCACCGTTGCGCCGGCATCGCTGATGCTTTGCAAAGCAACGTCAACGGAATCAACTGCACAAGAAGTGATTGTGTCGTTAATCGTTATTTGCGGTTTAGTGTTCAACATTATATTGAAAGCCAAAGTGTCGCTCACACAAGCGGGAGTGGCTGACGGGTTTGAGGCATAAACGTAGTAAACACCATCACCGTAAGATGAGGCGTTCAAAACGGCAGGCGAACCGGTGGCAAGCGTAGTTGTCCTATTCGGTGCCAACCAATGTATCGTTGCAGTGGGGTCGGTGATAGAAGTCAGTTCCACGTTAACTTGTCCGTTACAAGAAGTGAAAGGCGGAAGGGTTTGTATTTCCAATTCCGGTGCCACTCCGAATTTCACGGTTACGGGAACATTACCTGAGGTACAAGTTCCTCCTCCTCCGCTCAGTGCTTCCGCACGCACGTAGAGGTTTATTTCCGGAGCGGTGTTATAAATAACAGAGTCTATCTCCGTTATGCCGTCGTCCGCAAGCCAAACAACCCGACCAACAGCCGAGTTAACATGCAGTATCACACTGTCTAAGTCTGCATCGCAATATGTGAACAACGGATCAACATCCACAGTGGGCACTACGTTTTTCACAACTTCCGTAACCACCGAGTCAACGCAACCGTTGAGCGAGTAGACTAATTTGTATTCACCTTCTCCCACTTCCGTAAAAGCGGTGTAGATATTGTTCCAAGGTCCCCAAGACGGTTCCGGCAAATATGTCCATAAGCCGGTAACTCCGGAAGACGGATAAACGCTGTCGGCAAGTATTTCACCGGTGGAACCCACACATACATAAGTGTAAGGCGGTACTTCCACATAAGGTTTCATACGAATTACCACTGTGTCGCTTTCGAGTTCGCTGACTGTGGAAAGTCTCTTTGCATAAACCTCAACTTTGAAAGCATTGTAGGGCGCAAGGCTGTAGTCTTTCCATGCAACACGGATACTATCACCTTTACCGTAAATTTCTTTGATTTCTCCAACCTCAACGGGAAGAGGCGAACCGCTAAGATCCGACAAACTCCAAATGCAAGTGTCGGCAGCAGCAAACACGGCAGCATGATTGTCTATTGTGTAGATGAAATCTTTTTCAGGCAATCCGCAAAGGATGGTGTCGGCGGAGATTTCCGGTTTCACCATCGTTCTTGTGAGTTTTACGGATCCGTTGCCGCTATAACCTATGTTCAAACGTCTTTGGTTCAGATAATCGGGCACGTTTGCATCATACATAAACGCCATTTCCACACGCTGATCCATGTTTCCGTTTTGATGCACAACGTTTATTGCCGGTGTGAAAGCGATACCCAAAGAGTCAAGGTAGACCGCAGGATCGTAGCCGGGTTTCAACTCCCATTCAAGCGTAGCAAGAGTTATGTAACTGATTGTATCGCTAAATGTTATATTATTTGCGGGGGTTACCGGATAATTATCGCCCAAAGCTATATTGTAGGAACCGTAGAGCGGTTCGGTGTCGCCGAAATTGTTTACATAACCCTTACCTATGAAAGATGTGAGTTTACGTACATCGTAGGCATCGGATATTACATACCAAGAAGTAACCTTAGGTCTAAGTGTTACAAACGGAAAACGATTATTGTTGTTGATAATGTCGACGGAATCGGAAGTGAGATTTGTGTACCAATCGTTTTCAACCAACTCAAAAGACATGTCTAAGGCAGCAAGATTTATTGAGGGCGATTGAGAAGTGCCGTCCTCTTTCATTTGCAACCATGGAGTCAATCTTTTTAAACGAACATTCACTTTATAAGTAATCACAGAACCGTTAGTATCCAATCTTGCATTATGTAAATTATATTCAATACTATCTCTGCCCGCAACTGCCGTAAGAGGATCTCCTACGATCGTTGCTGCCCAACCTGATAATGGAGCAATAGCAAACATTAGTATCAATATTATTAATTTACAAACTTTCATTAAAAACCTTGTTGATCATTCCTAAAGGAATTAAACCTATCTAAATCCGTCTGATCTACAACACCGTTGAAATTTATATCATACAGCGAGTAACCCTTCATTCCCAAATTCTTCAATATTTCAACTCTATCCGAGATAGTTACCGTTCCATTTTTCTGGACATCATAAGGTATCAACGTTATTATGTTTCCCGTACCATACACATAAACGGGTCTGTAACTAAACAAAGAATATGCCGCAACATAATTTGCACTCGCATTGTTGGTGAAATCTGCCATAATGGCATCGGTAGCAGGAGGCGTTGACCTCAATGCAACCAAGTTATTACTCCTCACAGCCAAGTGGTTCCTGTGGTCGACTATCACATAGTAGTTGCCCTTCGATAAGTTTGTGAACTTCAAATACGGCTCACCTTCCATACTCATCACAACACCATCGTTTCTCACAAAAGCCGAAACTGCCTGTTCGTCATGATTGCCGACATCTCTTAAAACTATTTGAACCCAGTCGACAATGCTGTCTCCGGTAGCTGTTTCCAAATCTCTTGCAATGTTTCTCAATTTATCCGTTCTCACCGAATCGGGCGGATTTGAATTAAAACCGTAAGGCGAAATGAAATACAAACCGCTCACATCCTCAGGAATAACGGTGTTACCGCTACCGGCAGTCAGGTAATCACTTGATGCCGGACTTGACGGATTTATGTGTGCAAACGTAAATATCGGGCGCATCTTCGTTTTGGAAGATATAAAAGGTCCTTCGAGGAATATTTTTAAACTCAGATATTTGGTTTCAACCACATCTATAAGCCTTGTGTAGGGACACCTGTTAGCAAGAGCTTCGTTAGAGGTGTTCCAATTATATAATAAGGTATCGGTACCAACTTCCGAAGATGCCGTATATCTAAAAGGTAAACCGGAATAGTTGACGGATCCGTTTAATCCACCGCTCGCCACAACTGAAGTAATGTCCGGAAGCCTTATTCCGTAAGGATTAAGAGCTGTGTCGGTTACTATTGTGCTATTTACCTCAACCGTCATTCGAGGCAATTCGACGTACTCACCTTTTCTAAGGTGCACAGTGTCATAAGAATTAAGAACTTTTGCATTAGCGCAATTGTTTGTCCATATATTTTTAAGGTAGTAGGTGCCGGCAACATCAAAGGAAGCACTCCACGCAAAATAAGTGGTGCCTCCGCTTGTGCTAACCCTATCAGCCGAAGAAGTATTCACTTTCAAAGTGTCTTCTCTCAAATTGCCGGACGCTTCTTCAACTATATAACGGAAGAAAATACTATCGTGGTCGGTTAAAAATTCGGCTTGCGTGGCATCCATCGCTGCGTAAAAAGAAAATTCCGCACTTGTGTTGTTGCAAATCTTAATATTGGGGGAAACCGTAGTTGCCGTAAATGAAGCGGAATTGCTCAAAATATTAAGGAAACCTCTTATACTGTCTCTAACGATAAGGCGTGTGGTGGTCGACACAGCAGGTGTTGCCAGCGTGGGATCGGATGCTTCCGCCCTTATGTAGAGATTATCCATATCATCGGTAACCCCGCGTATTGTCATAGTGTCGGGCAGTGATGTATTATTAAAGGTATAAACATCATCCTGAGTTATCGGTGTCCAAGAGGAATTATCGGTGGATGAATACCATTTCAATCGCAAACTGTCGCCGGAAGATTCGGCATGCGTACCTAATATAAGGTCGTCTTTTTCACACACATAAGATATTGCAGGTAATGTATCTATATTTATTACAGGCGACGGATTTTTATCAATATCACCTTCAAGCACATCCAAAATCGGGTTACCGCCCCTCGTCTTCAAACCGACCGAAGGTAGATCCCATTTTATGCCGAGCGCGGCTTCCATAGGAGAAGTGTTCAATTCCCACGATACGCGACAAAGCTCCACCGGCACACCTACACTCAGCAAACCAAGATTTACCGGAGTGGCTGAAACCTGTGCATAATCGGCACTTCCTGCTTGAAGTTCAAATCGTTTTGTGGTGGATATTAACAAACGCCCCACAAACGTCCTTACTTCTATTTGCAAAAGAGCGGAAGGATTACTTGAACCGCCGGCTAACGTATTTATTGAACTGAGATATAGATTAGGATTGATGCTGACAAATTGCGGCTGACCCACAAAAGCATTGGGATTGAAGTTCATATAGAGATCCATTGTACCCATATTCACATCGGAATTATTCCAGATAGGATTGACGCGCTCAAGTTCGATTGAAAATTCAAGCCTGTTACCAACAATGGCAGAATCAACAATTCTCACTGCAAGAGAATCCGTCCAAACAGCAAGTTGGGCTTTACTCTCGAATGAGAAAAAATTAAACATCACACAAATCATGATGCACAATATGTTTTGAGTTTGTCTTTTTAGCATACCTCTAATGCACTTCACTACACAAAATTACTAAAAATTTACTTTGGTAGTAACAATGCCCTTATTCCAATTCCCTCATATTACGATTATATTTGAGAAAAAGTTGATTTTTTGATTTTTTATTTTTGTAATATGCTATAAATCAGCAGATTTAACCCATAGTAATATTTCTTCTATATTTTCCGGTCGAGCATTTCTCTTTCCTTATTTATAATGGTTCTAATTAAAAATAGATAGTCCTTAGGAGAAAACTATCTTAAAATCAATTGTATTATTGTGCGAAGAGTTAAAATTAGCCAATTT
This sequence comes from Culturomica sp., assembly GCA_031262745.1. Classification (GTDB taxonomy): domain Bacteria; phylum Bacteroidota; class Bacteroidia; order Bacteroidales; family Marinifilaceae; genus JAISHE01. Next base: position 13,386 of record JAISHE010000026.1, read on the forward strand.
TAAAATGATTGTTCGCACACTTTTTTTTAACAATTCAGTATTTTTTAACCGAAATTAAATTAATAATGAGTATTAGATAAATAAATAGTATGCGAAGGCATTTTTTGAACTATATAATGTTATTAGTCGCTGTTATTTTTACAAAAAAGCAAATATGGTGCGAAGAGATTTTTTTAGACTTAACCAACATTAACAATCGCACTTTTCCCTTAATTAACCGAATATGATGCGAAGAGGTTCTTGGGAAATTATGTAGCGGGAACAATCGCAATATTTTTTATAAACTAAAATATAAAGCGAATGTATTTTTGAAATTATGTAATGTAGGTAGTCGCATTATTTTCAAAAATTATTACATCAAGTGCGAAGAACAGGTTGACAAAAAAAATTAATTCTTGTGCTTTGAAAATTTCCTGAAATAACGGTTTAATCTGATTTTACCGAAATATTCAATTCTCAGGCGGTTGTTTTTTGAAATGTGCGAATGGTTTGAGAGCGTAGACTCAATTTTTATTATTCGCAAAATTCTGCGATTTTCTTACGGGTCTTCGCACTAAAATTTAGGGATTAGCAGTTATCTTAACGTATCGGATATGTTGTTTGTGTATTCATCACGGCTCCACTAAGTCAATGTGAGAACATATTATTTACGCCTGAACGACTTCTTTACGCTTTTTTCTAAATGTACAACGGGTTAGAGTTTAATATTTTATTAAATTTGCGAGTAGATTTAAGCGGGACGAGTGTTTTATTGTTTAAAAGTTTAATTATGAAGTTCACTAAAGAAGATGACAAATTACTGAAATCCAGAGGAGTAAAAAAGGAAGTCATCGAAAAACAATTGGATAATTTTGAGAAAGGTTTTGATTTTGTAAAACTGTCGGAACCGGCCGGTCTGGGCAACGGTATAAAAGTTATTTCGGAGGATGAAGAGAAATCTCTGATTGATTTGTATGATAATGCAAGTAAAAAGGCTGATATAGTGAAGATGGTGCCGGCATCCGGTTCCGCTACAAGGATGTTTCAGGATTTATACAAGTTTATGGAGAATTACGACGGAAGTTATGACAATTTTCTGAAGCTCTTGCAGAATAAGGATTACAACAGTATGAGCGGTTTCTTTGAGCACTTGAACGAATTTCCTTTTTATTCACATTTGGAGGATGTTATTTGGAAGAATGGTAAAGATCTGCGTAAGTTGCTGACTAAGAGATATTATTTTGAAATTTTAGATTATCTTCTAACTAAAAAAGGGTTAAATTACGGTGATAAACCGAAAGCTTTGGTTGATTTTCATATTTACAGGGATTTTGTTCGCACGGCTTTGGATGAGCATTTGGTTGAAGCATCCATGTATGCAACTCACGGAAAAGAAGCATACTTGCATTTCACGGTGAGTAAGAAGTATTTACCTTTATTTAAGGAGAGAGTTGAAAAAGTTGCTTCGGTTTTCGAGAAGGTGTTTAAAGTGAAATATAAAGTGAGCTACTCCATTCAGAAGCCTTCCACCGACACGGTTTCTATTTATAAAGATAACGGAGAAACGGTGAGGGATGAAAAAGGTAATATTTTGTTCAGACCGGGGGGACACGGGGCGTTGATACACAATTTGAACGATTTGAAAGCCGATGTGATTTTTATCAAGAACATTGATAATGTTGCTCCGGATCGTAACAAACCGGACACGGTTAAGTATAAGAAACTGTTGGCAGGAGTGCTGCTGGAAACTCAGAGTAAGGTTTTCGAGTATCTTGATTTATTGGATAAAAAGAATATTTCCGATTCGGAACTTAATGATATTAAGGATTTTATAGAATCACATGCGGGCATTAAATTAGCGGAAAATTTGAAGTTTAATTCAAATAAAGATCGAATTTCGTATTATAGAGGTATACTTAACCGTCCTATAAGAGTGTGCGGCATGGTGAAAAACGAGGGAGAACCGGGAGGCGGTCCTTTCTGGGTGGAAAAGAAAGACGGCAGTAGACGACTTATGATTATAGAATCGGCACAAGTGAATAAAGATGATAGCGAGCAAAAGAAGATTTTTGAAAAGGCTATGTTTTTCAATCCTGTGGATATTGTTTGTGCCACAAAAGACCGCAAGGGACGGTATTTTGATCTGGCGGACTTTATAGATGAAGAACAGGGCTTTATCACAACTAAGAGTTATAAAGGTAAGGACATTAGCGTGCAGGAGTTGCCGGGGTTGTGGAACGGCGCAATGGCAAACTGGATTACGGTTTTCGTAGAGGTGCCTTTAAGTACTTTTACTCCTGTGAAGACGGTTTTCGATTTGAGACGTTCAGACCACAAAAACGTGTTGATACACGGGCAGTGAGTTTAGAGTGAAGAGTGGAGATGAGTTAGAGTTTAGATAAATTAGAGTGGAGAGTATAGAGTTGAGAGTGTGTTAAGTGATTGATTATAAAAAATAATTGCATGAAAAATTATTGGTTGACGACTTTAAAAGGTATTGCTATGGGTGCTGCGGATGTGGTGCCGGGTGTTAGCGGTGGTACAATTGCCTTTATCACAGGTATTTATGAAGAATTGCTAAATTCTATAAAGAGCTTTGATTATCAAGCTCTTAAATTGATTTTAAAACTGCGTTTCAAAGAATTTTGGAAGAAGATCAACGGTAATTTCCTATTCTCACTGCTTGTGGGTATCGCTATTTCGATTTTTTCTCTTGCAAAGTTAATGACTTATCTACTTCACAATCACCCTATTCAAATCTGGTCATTCTTTTTCGGGCTTATTATTGCTTCGGTCGTTATGGTTGCAAATGAGATAAAAGTGTGGAAAACGAGCACGGTTATTTCACTTATAATAGGTGCCGTTTCAGCCTACACAATCACGGCACTCACTCCCGGAGAAACTCCACAAGTGTGGTGGTTTGTATTTATTTCGGGTGCCATCGCTATTTGTGCAATGATACTTCCGGGCATTTCAGGAGCTTTTATACTGCTCTTAATGGGACAATACAAATTTATAATGCAAGCTGTCAGCGACATGGACATCGGTATAATGGTGATTTTTGCACTCGGTGCGGCATGCGGCATAATCAGTTTTTCGCATTTCCTTTCATGGTTGCTAAAAAACTATCATAATCTTACGATAGCACTTCTCACCGGCTTTATGGGCGGTTCGCTCAACAAGATTTGGCCCTGGAAAAATGTTGACGGCATATTTTCCGACACCAAAGGAGTTGTGGAACTTGAAAAAAATGTTTTACCTTCTTCATTTGAAGGAGATCCCTTATTGTGGCAAGCCATTTTGTTTTGTTTAATCGGTTTCTTCCTTATCTGGGGAATTGAAAAGATTGCAAAAAGTATAAATGCAAGGAAAGAGAATATAACTTTGTCATAATTAGGTTGATATGTATGGAATAATCGGTAAACCGTTGGGGCATTCTTCTTCTGCAAAGTACTTTACGGAAAAGTTTAAAAATGAAGGTATTCAAGAAGTATTCCGCAATTTTGAAATCGATGATCCGAAAGAATTGAGAGAATTGGTATTGAAATATCCTGATTTGAAAGGCGTTAACGTTACTATTCCCTATAAACAGTCGGTTATACCTTTACTGGATGAGTTGAGCGAGGAAGCACGTGAAATCGGTGCAGTCAATTGCATAAAAATCATCCGAAAAACCGGTGAACCATACTTAAAGGGCTATAATACCGACAGTATTGGTTTCAAGCAGTCATTGGAAAGTTTTTTCCCTTATCGTGCGGGAGATAAGGCATTGATTTTAGGTAACGGCGGAGTTGCTAAAGCCGTGCGTTATGTTCTGCAAACGCTTGGAATTGAGAGCATCACCGTTTCGAGAAAGGTGCCCGAACATTCGACATTTAGTATTATACCTTATAATAAGGTAGGTGTGTTTTTGAAAGATTGCAGACTAATCGTGAATTGTACACCTGTGGGAATGATGCCTAATACTGACGAAAGCCCTCTCATACCATACGAAATGCTTAATAGCGGACATTACCTTTTTGACCTTATTGCTAATCCGGAGATAACAACTTTTTTAAAAAAAGGTGAAAATCAAGGTGCTCACATTCAAAACGGTATGGCTACGTTTCTTGCTCAGGCAAAGGCAGGTTGGAATATTTGGAACGAGAAGGCTTAGTTGTGTGAGATTTAGTCCTTATAGTAAGGTATTTCGTGTACTAAACCTAAAAATTAGTGGACTAAAATTAAAAGTTAGTCCATAAAAATCAAAAATTAGTACACTCAATTCAAAAGTTAGTACACTAAAATCAAAATCGAGTGGAATAGATATAGAAAATAATCTATAAAACTTAGATTATATCTCACTAAGTATAGAATTTAGTACACTAAATCAAAAGTTGAGTACACTAAAACCGAAAATTAGTGGACTAAAATTAAAAGTTAGTGTACTCAATTCAAAAATTAGTGGACTAAAATCAGAAATTAGTGCACTCAATTCAAAAATTAGTCCTAAAATTTTGTACATGTTCACTAACGTGAGAGTTCCGATAAATTGAATTCTCAATTTTGTATATTCATTGAAACAATCATAATTCTTCATTTATAATTCATAATACTTTTATATCTTTGTGGAAAGTTATCGAATATGGCAGTTGATTATAATATGAGAGAATTACAACGACGTATTTTCTCAATTTTTGAAAAGGTTGATGAAGTATGTGCAATACATAATATTACCTACTATATCATTGACGGTACATTGCTCGGAGCTGTGCGTCATGGCAGTTTCATTCCATGGGATGATGATCTTGATATTTGTATGCCACGACCTGATTACGAGATTTTCATGAAAAACGCAAATGAATGGTTACCGGAATATTTAGAAGCAATTTATTGGAAAAATGATGATGCCTACCCTTTCACGTTCGGTAAAATTCAAGATGCAAGAACCAGCTTAATAGAAAGAAAACACATAAATTATAAAGGAGGAATATACATTGACATATTTCCTTTGGATGGAGTGCCCACAAATAAGTGTAAGCAACGATTACATTTCTTAAAATTCGGCATATATAATAAAATGCTATATTTCCTTTTCCGTGATCCGTATAAGAACGGCAAGAGGAATTTCAGCACATTCATCTCTTTGTTATGTCGCAAGATATTTACACCAAAAGATTTGTTCCGAAAATTAGAAGGTATCATGTGTAAATATTCCTATGATGAGTCGGAATTTGTTTGCACTTATGACGACTCTCTCAAAGGCATCATGCCTAAAAACGTTTACGGCGAGCCTAAAATCATCTTTTTTGCAGGGAAATTTTTTTATGGAGTTGCCGAGCCTGAGGAGTTTTTAAGTCGCCTTTACGGCAAGAACTATATGCAAATCCCTCCCGCAGGTAAGCAACGTCAACACGGTTTTCATTATCTCAACATGGATATTGCATATAAGGATGATCCTACTGTTCCGAATGATATTATTAATAACAAAACTATAAATAACTATTTTATGAATTTCACGGAAAACGCAAATTCAATCTTTAACAGGGCAATTTTAGAGTATCACATTCGCGACTATGTTAATGCCCCCATTACAAATCCTTATCCGCTTAAAAGTATAGAATATTATCTTTATTTAAAGAATTGGATTGACACTGTGCAATGGCATCTTGAAGATATTATTCGTGATCCTAATATTGAGCCTGCGGAAGCACTTGTTTTAAAAAGACGTATTGATAAATCCAATCAGGAGCGTACGGATTTGGTTGAGTTGATTGACAGTTATTTCCTTGACAAATACAAAGGTGTAACGCCGGCAACTAATGCCGAAATAAATACCGAAAGTCCTGCTTGGGCAATTGACAGATTGTCGATTCTTGCTTTGAAAATTTATCACATGCAGAAAGAAGTAGACCGCACCGACACCACTCCCGAACATCACGCTCAATGCGACAATAAATTAAGTATATTGCTCGAACAACAAAAGGATCTTTCCACTGCCATAGAACAACTTTTGAATGATATCGCCAACGGCAAAAAATACATGAAAGTCTATAAACAAATGAAGATGTATAATGATCCTGACTTAAATCCTGTACTCTACGGTAAGAAATGAAACATATTTTAGTTATACGTTTATCTGCTTTCGGCGATGTGGTGATGACAGTGCCGGTGATTACGTCATTCGCCAAAACATATCCGGATGTGTGTATCACTGTGCTAAGTCGTAAAGGTTTTCAAGACCTTTTCACTTATATGCCTGCAAATGTCCGGTTCTTTGGTGCCAACTTAAACGGTGAACATAAAGGTTTTATCGGGCTTATCAAACTTTTCCGACAACTTAACAAGTTAGGAATTGATGCCGTTGCCGACTGTCATGACGTGTTGCGCACAAAAATCTTGCGACTTCTTTTCCTTTTAGGCGGTAAGAAAGTTAGACATATAAATAAAGGTCGTAGAGAAAAACGTAGAGCTACATGTCAACATTGCAAGAAACAACTTCACCAACTTCCTACGTCTTTTGAACGTTACCGCACGGTTTTTCGGAAATTGGGATTTGATTTCCAATGGCAATTCCGTTCAATATTTGACGACACTCCCGCACCGCAGTCAGAATTTCAAAGAGCGGAAAATGAAACTTGGATAGGCGTGGCACCATTTTCAAAACAACGTGCAAAGATTTATCCGTCAGACAGCATGGAAAAAATCGTGAATACGCTTGCTGACATTCCTGCAAAAGTTTTTCTCTTCGGCGGCAAAGGTGCGGAATCTTTAATGCTGAACGAATGGGCTGAGAAGTATCCTAATATCGTTTCCGTAGCAGGTAAAATGACTATAATTGAAGAACTCGCATTGATGAATCGATTGGATGTGATGCTTTCTATGGATTCCGCAAATATGCACTTAGCTTCGATTGCCGGCGTACCGGTGGTTTCGGTTTGGGGTTCAACTCATCCGTTTCTTGGTTTTATGGGTTGGGGACAGAATCCGGATAATGCCGTTCAAACTGATGAATACTTAGTGTGTCGACCGTGCTCAGTGTTCGGTAACAAGCCATGTTTCCGTAAAGATTACGAATGCCTTCTATCAATTACCACAGAACAAATCGTAGAAAAGGTTATGCAACAATTGAAATGAATCCGAATAGATGTTCAAAAAATCCCAAATGGAGCTACTATCTAAATGCTGTTGCACGTTATTTCTTAACTTTGTTGCATAAACCGCAACTACATTCCCTTGATGCAATATTAAATAAGCGTCAGGATGCGGAATATATTTTACGACGCACAAATTATTACAATAAACTCTCTAAATCTTTTGAATTGCCGGAAGATGCACCGTTGCTTGCCGATAATACTTTCAAAAATAAACTTGGAAATTCCGTTTACTTTTTTGATACTCACGAATACTTGCGCTATTTTCCCGACAATCTGCGGTGGCTGCACATTCCGGGTGATGTTACCGTAGTTCCCAACTATCCGACAATAGTTAAAAGTCGCCCCATTGCAGAGGATAACGCAAATTCTGTTTTGCTCAATCTGAATAAAGTGAGGCATTTTGTTTTCGTTGAAGACAATCTACCTTATTTACAAAAGTCGGATATGGCAATATTTAGAGGTAAAGTGAGCGGAAAACCTAAACGCAAAGAATTTTTCAATCTCTATTTCGGCAACCCTTTATGTGATTTGGGCGACACAAGTCATGGCGGTGATACTCCCAAAGAGTGGAAAACTTCTAAAATGAGTATTCCTAAACAATTAAAATACAAATTTATACTATCAATAGAAGGTAACGATGTCGCAAGTAACTTAAAATGGATTATGTCATCCAACTCCATTGCCGTGATGCCTAAACCTGAGTTTGAAACATGGTTTATGGAAGGAGAATTGCTACCTGATTATCATTATATTGAAATCAAGAAAGATTTTTCCGATTTGGAAGAAAAATTACAGTATTATTTGAAGAATGAAAACCTTGCATTTGAAATAATCAGAAATGCAAATGAATATGTATCACAGTTTTTAGATGCCAAACGAGAAAAATTAATCTCTCTGATGGTTTTGGATAAATACTTCAAATTGGAAAGATGAAACGACATATTATTGTACATCCGGATTTTCTTTATATCAAAGAATTTATAGACAGAATACCTGAATTTTTTGAAACCGAAGGCGAAGTCTTGTATAAAAGTAGAAATACAATCAAGATTTTTGCAACCGGCGATTTAAGACTAAACGTGAAACGCTATCGTATGCCGTCTTTTATAAATCGCATAGTTTATTCTTTTTTCAAAAGGACAAAAGCGGATAAGGCTTTTTATAATTCAAACGAAGTGATTACAAAAGGTTTTGAAACTCCTGCTTCTGTCGCTTTTATAGAAGACTACTCATATAAACTTTTAGGTTATAGTTATTACGTTAGTTTGCAAATAGATGATGCGGAGGAAATTCGCAACTATTACTACGGACCATTGTCAGGTAATGAAAAATTATACAGCGCATTTGCCCGCTATTCCGCTCAACTTCACAAAAACGGAATTTACCATCTGGATTATTCTCCGGGTAATGTACTCATCAACACAACCGACAATAGTTTCAATTTTATTTTGGTAGACATCAACCGAATGAAGTTTATGAAAGTTTCACCCAAACTCGGTTGTCGCAATTTTAGGCGTATGTTCGGCAATGATGATGTTTACAAATTTATTGCTGCGGAATATGCCTCCGAAACAGGAATTGATCGTGATTTCTGTGAGAAGTGGATACTACGTTATAAAAATCGCTTTCTTCGCTACTCTGCCGGAAAAAAGGCATTCAAAAAAATGTTGAAGAGTATTTGATTTTCGCAATTGTTATTTAGAAATTATTGCTGTTCGTTAAAACTTAGAGCTTGATAAGATACCTGTCTGAAACCCCAATAAAAAGGAGTTTCGGGTTTGTTTTAAAAAAGTAAAAAACCTTATTCAAAATTGAGTGAATATTGTATTTGAAGTCAGCCATAGCACTATTCCACTTTTAGAATGTAACCCTTTTTCTTCAATGAAACTATGGAAATTGAGGCATCATATTCAAGTAAACGGCGAAGATAAGTGATTTGAACATTCAATGCCAACGAATTTGCATAACTTACATCTCCCCACACTGTTTTGAGAATTATATCACGTTCAACCATTGAATGAATATTTCGAGAAAGCAACAACAAAATATCTGTTTGGCGAGCCGTCAAGGTATGTGATTGTTCGTTAAATGTAATTGTGGAAAGATTACTGTCAAATAATGTTTTACCAATTGTAAACTTACATTGCGTTTCTTGTCGACTGTGCTCAAAACGCTCCTTTATTTTAGCTATTAACTCTTCGGGATAGAACGGTTTAGGTACATAGTCATTACCTTTTAAGCTAAAACCTTTTAGCCTATCAGTCTTCTCTGTTCTATCTGTGAGAAAAAATATCAAAACATTTCTATTGACATTTCTGATTTTTTGTGCCAACTCAAATCCGTTCATTTCGGGCATATTAATATCTAACAATATCAAGTCAGGATGGATCATGTTGAATAATTCCCAGCCTACATTACCGTTATTGGCGTATGTAACTACATAATCTTCTATTTCCAAAAATCTTTTTAAGATCATCGAATTTTTCAGATCGTCATCAACTAATAAAATGTTTATCATCTTCTGTTATTGAGGTAAGTTAATTATAAATGTTGTACCAACCCCCTCGTCGCTTTCCATGTGTATTGTCCCTTTATGAGCTGCAATCAATAACTTTACATACGCAAGTCCCAACCCCATTCCGGTTATATTTGTGTTTATTACTGTTTTGCTACGAAAGAATTTGTTGAAAACATATTTACTTTCCGATTTGGAAATACCAAATCCATTGTCTCTGATAGATATACAAAAAGAGTTATCATCTTGCCTATTGTAACTAATTTCAATATTTACATCTTTCGGAGAATATTTCACTGAATTTTCCAAAAGGTTGCTGATTATATTTGACGTATGCACCTTATCAGCAGTCAGCATAACATCTTTATCCGTCATAATATTTACGGAAACCTTTTTGTCGCTTGGGATATTCAATTTATCAATACATTCTTTCAATAATTCCGACACATTGAACGTTGACAAATTTAATGGTATTTCCGTTACATTATTAAATGTGAGATCTCTAAGTTTTGAGAAATAGGCTGATAGGTTATCCAGTTCATTGTAGGAGTTGTTTATAATAGCATCCCTACTGTCTTTATCCTGCATTAATCGGTTATTACGCATAAAAGACACACACATTTTCAACGTGGAAATAGGTCGTTTCAATTCGTGAATCATTGTATATATAAAATCCTGCCTTAATTCTTCCAATTTACGTTGCCTTTGAATTGTGGCGATTTGAAACACAAAACAAACTATCAATAACACGGATAATATAATGGATATTAATAATATGTCTAACATTTTCATAATAACCGGAGACATCCCTATAGAACAGGAGATCTTAACTAATTCTCCTTCAAAAATATCATACGGATATGTTATTGACATCTCAGGCTTCCACATAGAGGTGTTATTTTCTCTATTTACCGACCATACCATAGAATCTACTTTTTCAACAAAAACTTCTTTTACGGGAATACCACTGTCTTTCAGCAATGATTCCAAATGTTCTACGGTGAACGGAATATGTTCATCAATACAGAACCGTTCCATAGCATCGTAGGCACCTCTTTCATTATTACGATCAGACACTGTGAATTGATATTTCGTGATTCCTGTCGGTTTTTGGTTCTCATATATTTGAACTATATTATTTAGGTCGGATGAATCTTTAATTATATATTTATATCGATCTAAGACATAAATATCAAATACCCAAGTTAACGAATTACCACCTTGTTGATGCCCTGATGTTGCCTGTATTTTTGAATTTGTTACTATAATGACGTTAGTATCTTGTTCCGAACGACGCAAGTTCAGTTCTTCTTGCATAACATTTATTACACTATCATATAATACATTTTCATGGTTTTGTAATGTGTAGTTATAACGTGTGTATAACCAGTAACATTGTATAGTACAAAATGCAAAAATTGCAAAAATGGTGAGAACGTACAGTATTTTGATTTTCTTTTCCATAATGCAAAAATAACCTAATTATCTCGTTGACAGAAACTATTAGACAAGAAAGAACAAATCGGTAATAATTTAGTAATAATCACCAATATTTCGATAATGATTATTTTATCCACATGAAAATATGTCCAATACCTTTGTATAAACTAATATTTTATACATAAATATATGAGAATATTATTTTCAATTATCTTATTTAGCATAGGCGTAATTACCAGCGGGTTTGCCCAAAAAGATCAGATTGTTACGGTTAATGTAGGTAAACAAGTTTCGATTAACACAGGAATACCTGTTGAACAAAAAGAAATCGGGAAAACGGTTATGGAATTTATGTATGATTATAGTTACTTAACCGATACCACTGATATCACATCTAAGGTGAAAGATCGCATGGTTCTACAGGTAACTTACAGTATGTCAAAGTTTACAAGCTATCGAATGATGCAGATAGATTCATTAATAGGTGTATCTACAGCGGAGCAGATAAAAGCAAATCCGGGTCGTTATGTCGGTGGTGAAACATCCTCTATTTATAAGAATTATCCGAGCGGTAAGTTTACAACAACAGATAAGATTGCTACCGACTGGTTTATATTTGAGGAAGATATTCCGATGCAGGAATGGATAATGACAAATGAAACAAAAGAAATTTTAGGCTACAATTGCAATAGTGCCAAATGTCATTTCAGAGGTAGAGATTACATTGCATATTACACTGATAAGATTCCGGTTGCTGATGGTCCATGGAAATTCGGAGGACTTCCGGGCTTCATAATGGAAGTGCACGACAAAAACAATTATTATTCATTCATTTGTGTGGGTATTAACTCTAAAGCGACAAGTTCAATTACTATCCCGAAAGTTCAGTATAACAGAACTACACGAGGTAAATTCTATAAAACCAAATACAAGTATGATATTGATCCTGCCGGGTATATGGAAGCTGTAAGTGGTGTACACGTTATTGTAACTACGCCGGATGGAATAGCGAGAAACGATATGATGCAAGTTCGTGAACCGAAATATAATTATATTGAATGCGATTGGAGATAAGTGAGTTAAGCATGAAAATCATTACTGCAATATTAACTTCTATATCCTGTATTACTATTGTTTACGGTCAGACTAAGGAAATAAGCGGTTTCGTGTTCGACAAAGATGACAGCACACCCATTGCTGGAGCTATCATACAAATCAAGGACTCCTTAAATGTTACCCTACACTATACTTTTACTAATTATGACGGTTCGTTTGTTTTGAAATATAATAATTCTCATTCAAATTTTATTCATGTACAAAGTATGGGTTATCAGAGCTTTACTACAAAGATTAATGATGTCATTTCCTCGTTTGTAATCCGTTTAACACCACAACCGACAATACTAAATGATGTCATAGTCAAAGCTCCGGATATAGAACAACGAAATGATACCTTAGTTTACTATATTAGTAGATATGCACGTACACAAGATAAGAATATTGCCGATGTTTTAAAAAGATTACCGGGCATCGAAATTGATAATAACGGTCAGATAAAATATAATGGCGAGCCTATAAATAAATTTTATATTGACGGTTCGGATTTTATGGAAGGTCGCTATGGCTTAGCAACAGAAAACATATCACCGTCGGATGTGGCAAGTGTAGAGATTTTGGAAAACCATCAACCTCTGCAAGTGTTAAAAGGATTAGAATTTTCACAACAAGCAGGTCTGAATATTAAACTTAAAGAGGAAGCAAGACACAAATGGGTAATGATACTAAACGGTGGCATCGGAGGTGCACCACTATTGTATGATGCTTCCTTGTTTGCAATGCGTATTGCGGGCAAATGGCAAAGTATGGAAACTTTCCGGATTAATAATACCGGATGGAATCCTGCTTCCCAAAATATACGTCACACAAAAGACAAAATCTTCGGTAACGGTTATCGTAATAATCTTTGGCGTAATTACATTTCTGTCGGTAAATTATTATATCCTCTTGATGCTCAGCGTACACGAGATAATCTATCATTTTTAGCCAACACAACAAACTCTTGGAAAGTCGGCAACGGATATGATATAAGAATGAATATTAGTTACGAATCCGACCGACTTGATAATTCAAGCGGATATATAACAAACTATTTTGATCCTAATATAAAGTCTTTTACGGAATCAAATAATATGTGTACTAAGGCTCATCGTCTGAATACTCAATTGGCTTTGCAATTAAATCGTCCTACACTATACATAAAAGATAACCTCTATATTGATGCCGATCGGAATGATGCCTTATCACACATCGGAGGAACTCTCACTACAACCCAAAAGTCAGAAATGCCTTCGTTTAATATTACAAATGATCTCCAAATAGTAAAACGTGTAAATGATAATCTTTTAACACTTTCATCCCGTAACGGATATAAATATAAGCCACATTCATTAAGTATCAACATCGCTTCAATGGTACAAGATATTAAGAACACTGATTTCCGTTCTACTACTGAGGCTCGTTACGGTTGGATTATAAACAGATGGAACGTTTATGCCCGATGTGGATTTGATTACAATCTTCACAATATAAAAAGTAATTTATACGGATTTGAAACGACTTATCCCACCGAATGCAATATGGATTTTGCATTATTGAACACATTCCTATCTCCGGAAGCATCATTTCAATTGAGTAAATTTCTATTAACTATCTCCATCCCTATCAATTATCACATTTACCATATAAATAGTAAAACAAATTCGGAACACATAACTAAAAATGAGATTGTAACCTCACCATCAATCTACATACAAAACCAATTTACCGCTAAAACAGATATGACCGCACAAGTAGAATATGCTCTTACACCTACGGATGCGGAAATGTATATCAATAATCTGTTTATGACAGACTTTCGCAACTTATATATGAATGAACCTATTTTAGATAATATGCAGAAAAGTTCAGCTACATTGGCTCTACGATACCGTAATCCAATCACTTCATTATTTGCGAATATCTCAGTAAGATTAGAGTGGTCTCACTATCCTTTTATGCAAAACCAACTGTTTATTGATGACCGCATTTTGACAACATTCTTTCCACTGGAAAGTGATAGTAGAATTATGCGCATTAACGGTAGAACTGCAAAAGGATTAATGTCAGGAAGGATGGTACTCGGATTTGATGCAGGATATATGCAAGTATCTGCAACGACTATGAGGCAAAATATTGCTTCTCCTTATGTAATCAGGGATTTCTTTATTCTACCAAGTATTAAAGGCACATTTGTACATTGGTTGTCGGCTGATTATAAATTGCAATACAACTGCAATAAAATGGACATTGAACAATCGGAAAAGAGTTCCTACAATTTATTGAAACAATACCTGAATATGACATTTATTCCGGATACAAAATGGCTAATCTCAATTGGCGGAGAACATTATTACACTAATTTCAATTCCGGTAGCTCTGCAAATCTCGTTTTGCTTGACACTTCTATCAGGTGTAACATATCAAAACGTGTAGAATTTAGCCTGATAGCTAAAAATATATTGAATAAACGAGAATATAAATATGCCACTCATGGTTTGTTGAGCGAAACCGATTACACGTATAGAATAAGAAATCGTAGCGTAATCGCCAACGTCCAAATAAGGCTGTGAGACGGAGTTATTGGCTTTATTTAAAGCGATTATATATTAATAATTATTGCTGTCCGCTAAAATGTGTACTTTTGGGCACCAGATAATTTTTGGAATTTACTACCTCAAAATTATCCAAAAAAATGGCTGACTTCCGTTTATTTGGAGTAAACCCTAATTTTTTGACATAAATGTTTTAGCGGACAGCAATAATTAGAAATACTACCTATTTGTTTTAAAGTTGTAGGATCACTTTAAAGAGATGAATTTGTATATGTAGCGAATAAAAATGAGCAACAGCGAAAAACCGCTGCCGCTCACCCACATAAAAAACATTATATTATGAAAACGAATTCTTAACCGAGATATGTTTTCAACAATTTACTACGCGAAGCATGTCTCAAACGGCGAATAGCCTTTTCCTTTATTTGACGAACTCTTTCACGAGTTAAACCGAATTTTTCTCCGATTTCTTCCAACGTCATTTCCGGAGTATTTATTCCGAAAAACAAACGAATAATATCTCTTTCTCTTTCCGTTAAAGTTGCCAAAGTACGTTCCACTTCCGTTGAAAGCGATTCGTTCATCAAAGTTTTATCGGCGATAGGAGAATCGTCATTAACCAAAACATCAAGCAAACTATTATCCTCACCTTCCACAAACGGGGCATCAACAGAAATATGTCTGCCGGAAACTCTCAAAGTGTCGGCAACTTTTTCTGCCGGTAGATCAAGACTGTCTGCCAATTCTTCCGGCGAAGGACGACGCTCGTTTTCCTGTTCAAAACGCGAAAGAGCCTTGTTGATTTTATTAAGCGAACCTACCTGATTTAAAGGTAAACGAACAATACGTGATTGCTCTGCCAAAGCCTGTAGTATTGATTGACGAATCCACCAAACAGCGTATGAAATAAATTTAAATCCTCGCGTTTCATCAAATTTCTCTGCTGCTTTTATAAGTCCCAAGTTACCCTCATTTATCAAGTCAGGCAAACTTAAACCTTGATTTTGATATTGTTTTGCAACGGAAACCACAAATCGCAAATTGGCACGAGTCAATTTCTCCAATGCTTTCTGATCCCCTTTTCTAATGCGTTGCGCCAATTCCACTTCTTCTTCAACGGTAATTAAATCTTCCTTACCGATTTCCTGTAAATACCTATCAAGAGATGCGCTCTCTCTGTTAGTTATTGACTTAGTGATTTTTAGCTGTCTCATATTATATTTTCCTTCCCTCTTCTATAGCCATGCAAAATTAATTTATTTTATCTAACCGACAATTAATAGCTTGAATAAATTTTAGTATTCTTTGATATTAATGTCTTCATCTCCGTAATTATCCTGCAATACTACGGTAATTTCCTTTTCCTCACCGTTTCTTATTATGGTGAAAATCACCTTAGAACCCGGATTATACTTGGCAAGTTGTTCCTGAAATTCCGGTGATGTCGCAACCGGTATACCATTCATTTTCTTAATTACATCTTCTTTTTCCATACCCGCTTTATCGGCAGCTCCGCCTCTCATAACTGCTCCCACATAAATTCCGGATGTTTCCGACGTACCGAGTCTTTCAGCAACCGACGGAGTGAGTTCAATCATGCGAATACCTATTATGCCTTTCTGAACGTTACCGTATTCTTTAAGGTCGTTGACAACTTTCTTTACGATATTTACAGGTATGGCAAAAGCATAACCGGAAAATGCTCCCGTAGGCGATTGTATCAATGTATTGATACCAACCAACTCTCCTTTGGTATTTACCAATGCTCCGCCACTGTTACCCGGATTTATTGCCGCATCTGTTTGCAAAAAAGATTCTATCCTCATTTGACCTCTGTTCATTCCGAGATCACGAGCTTTTGCACTTATTATACCTGCCGTAACTGTGGAATTCAAATTGTAGGGATTACCGACTGCCAATACCCACTCTCCCAAAGCTAATTTGTCCGAATCACCATACTTTATATAAGGTAAATTTCGAGCTTCCACTTTTAATAAGGCTACATCTGTGCCCGGATCCTGCCCCACTACTTTAGCCTCGAATTCTCTTTTATCATTCATCACTACCTTCACTTTGTCCGCACCTTGAATGACATGGTTGTTAGTAACTATATAACCGTCTTCCGAAAGTATAACACCGGAACCGAAACCGGTTTCCCTCTGTATATTACGACTTTCAGGCGTTTTACCGTAGAAAAAATAGAGAAAAGGATCTCCGAGATATTCACGCCCCATCTGAATAGTTGTAACATGCACCACCCCCGGTACGGAAGTTTTAGCAGCATCACGCAAGTCTATATTACCGCTTGACTCGGATCCCTCCGATTGATAAGAATTAGAAACATTAGAAAACGAAGGACCTGCATATTCATATTCGGATGTTCCTTCGATTTGTTTTTTTGCAAACGAATTAATGATCGTAAATGCAACCACTCCACCACCAATGCCGAGTAGAAGTGTTAATAAATAATTTTTCACTTTTGTCATAGTAATCAATATTTAAGTGCCACATATATTTACGGCACCTGCGTTTCAAATTCTATGCCAACCGGTTATTCCTTTTCGGTTTTCTTGAATACTGCCAGAACGGTTTTACCGTGTCTAAAAGAAAGTTTACCGTCTTTCATTTTGTAATTATCGGTATTTTTCAGAATATCAAAAAACGTGTCTTCTAATTTCATATCAAGACATGCCATTTTTGTTGCACCGGTCTGCGAAAATGTCAGTTTATCTCCTGCAAGTTCATAACTTCCAAAATAACGATTGCAAGAGGCTTTACCGCTTATTTTCCGGTCGGCTTTACTAAATTGAATAAAAATATCTTCACTTTTAGCTTCATCAAGCGTTTCTCCGTCCATTTCTACCGCTACCCACTTGAAATCTTCAATTTTCACGGTTTCTTTTTTTGATTCGCATGCGGCTAATGCTACTAATGCCGTGATAAACAACAATATCTTTTTCATATATATTTTTTTAATAAAAACTCTTATGCTTCAAAATGATTAGTTCAAGATTTTCGACTTTGTTAAACGTAACACGTATCAAATTGTTACCCTCTATAATCTATCCAATCACCGAACTATAACCGACAAAACGATAATATCCCATTCTACTGTCATACAAATAGCACCTTATATTATAGGTATTACGATTTTGATAGAAATTTCCCTGCAACGTCGTCAAGTCTATTTGTTTATCCCTATCATGTACGGCAAACATATAATCATAATCGCCTTGCTTCAACATGAAATCACCGACATAAGCGAGATTGACGGGGTCATAAGTCATTTTCAAAGAAGGTAGCAATTGCCAACCGGAGAATTTACCGTAAACATAAACTTCCGCATCAGGTAGTTCCTGCGAATGTACGGCAAAATGCACCGTCATATACTCCGCTTCGGTTGCCGAATTTTTTATATTCTCTGCTTTTATTTCATAACCACCGGACAAATTCGGTAGCGGCACATATGATTTATATGGTCTACCGGGTTGCAATACAACATGGTAGTTGCCTTCTCCGTCTTGTATTATATTTCTCACATATTGAGTGAAATAAACCAAACTGTAATCTTTAAAATTGCGAAACGGAGCCAGTCCGTCAAAAATATTATTTACACCGTTGCCGTAAATAAGCTGATGAGGGCGACTGAAAGTCGGTGAAAATTCCCTCCTTGTATTGGGATCTTGGTTTTGTGTAACGTAAACCACTACTTCTTTCATAGGATTTTGGATGAAAAGATTATCGTAGCTAACGACGAATGAAAGCTCTCTGGACGTTTCTATAAGTTGCGGATCTGTCGGAGTTTTAAATTGAGCCGATATATTAACTTTGTTCTCTACAACTGAGAATGGTTGTGCTATTATCACCGAATCCGGTTCTTCGTCTTTAAAGATTTCAAGCATATAATTACCGGAAAGTTTGAGTTGCATATTCTCGTTTGGAATAAACAATTGATAATGGGTGTATTCGGTGTGTGTATTGAAAGAAAAAGCATAATCATCCATTTGTAGCGAATTGAATCCCGAAATGTATTTAACATGGCTCAAATTTGAGGGCTTCATATCAGGTGTACAGTGAATTATTCGATAGGAATAGTTGCTTACATCCTTGCTCAAATCATCGAAAGAAAAAAGTAGTTGCTGCCCGCTTCCGAGAGTGATAATCGGTTCTCCTGCCGGTGCATCAATCGGGTAGCATTGCACTGTTTTTATATAATCAGGCACGGCATAAACGTTTGTAGCTATGTACAATATGATTGATAGTAAAAAAAATCTCATACCGAATTAAAATTTAAAATCAATTAAAGATAAATTTACGTAATTGCTTTGTATATTTGCGACACGAAAATAAGAATATTCATTCACACTGGCTAAAATATTAATCAAAAAATGTCCAAAGTTATAAAACTGAAAAAAGGACTTGATATTAAGCTCAAAGGTGAGGCGGAAAAGGTGATACATAAAGACAGCGTTAGTGCGTTGTATGCAGTGAGTCCCGATGATTTCAAAACGCTTTTACCCAAACTTTCTGTCAAGGTCGGAGATGTTGTAAAAGCAGGTGATGCGTTGTTTACGGACAAGGTTAATCCTGACATTCGCTTTGTTTCTCCGGTTAGTGGTGTTGTTTATGCAATCAATCGAGGCGATAGACGCAAATTGCTTGAAGTGGTTGTGAAATCAGATGCCGTTATAAAATACAAGGAATTTTCAAAAGAAGATGTTAGCTCCCTGAGTAGAGAAGCTATTATTCAACGCATGCTTGAAGGCGGCGTGTGGGCTTATGTAGTGCAACGTCCTTATGGAATTGTTGCAAATCCTGCCGTAATGCCTAAGGCTGTGTTTGTTTCAACATTTGACTCTGCTCCGCTTGCTCCCGATTTTGATTTTGTTCTGCGTGATCAAATTAAAAACATTCAAACGGGTTTAGATTGTTTGAAAAAACTTTGCGGTAGAGATGTCAATTTAAACCTTCGCAAAGGTGAAAACACAAGTTTTGCAAAATTGAAAAATGTTGAAATCAATTATTTTGACGGTCCTCATCCTTGCGGTAATGTCGGTGTTCAAATCCACCATCTTAATCCGGTCAACAAGGGTGAATGCGTTTGGACGGTAAATATTCAAGATGTTGCAATCATAGGTAGATTATTCAATGAAGGTCGTTATGATGCTTCGAAAATTATTGCACTTACCGGCTCGGAAGTTGAGCAACCGTGTTATTATAAAGTAATATCGGGTGCACAAATTTACTCTGTTATTAAAGGTAACCTGAAAAACAAAGTGCACCAGCGCATCATTTCCGGTAACGTACTCACGGGTAGAAAAGTCGGCGAAGATAATTATCTCGGATTCTATGCAAATCAAATCACTGTCATTCCGGAAGGTGATGACCCCGAATTTTTGGGTTGGGCAATGCCGGGGTTAGATAAGTTTTCCGCTTCAAAACTTTTCCCATCCTTTTTGATGCCTTGGAAACATTACGATTTGGATGCAAATTTGCACGGAGAACGGAGAGCTTTCGTGGTTTCCGGTCAGTATGAAAAAGTATTCCCTATGGATATTTATCCTGTCTACCTTTTAAAAGCCGCTTTGGCAAAGGATATTGATCAAATGGAAGGTCTTGGTATCTACGAAGTAATTCCGGAAGATATGGCTCTTTGTGAATTTGTTTGTACTTCTAAAAATCCGGTGCAACAAATATTGCAAGACGGTATTGAATTAATGATTAAAGAAACTAATTGAGAGAGCTATGAGATTTTTACGGAATTTTTTAGATAAACAAAAGCCGAAATTTGACAAAGGCGGTAAATTCTCCGCTCTGCATTCGGTTTTCACAGGTTTTGAATCGTTTCTTTTTGTTCCCGATAAGACCACTGTTTCCGGTTCAAACATTCGTGATGCTATTGATTTGAAAAGAACCATGATTGTGGTAGTTTTGGCGTTGGTACCGGCATTACTTTTCGGTATGTATAACGTGGGCTATCAACACTTTCTTGCAAACGGAGTTCTTGCCGCCACAGGTTTTTGGGAAGTTTTCTTCTACGGATTTTTGAAAGTGCTTCCGATGATAGTGGTTTCCTACGTTGTGGGACTTGGTATAGAGTTTTTCGTGGCTCAAAAGAAAGGTCATGAAATCAACGAAGGTTTCCTTGTTTCCGGTATCTTGATACCGATGATTATGCCGGTTGAAGCTCCGCTTTGGATGATTGCCGTTTCAACTGCTTTTGCAGTGATTATAGGTAAAGAAATATTCGGGGGTACAGGTATGAACATTTGGAATCCGGCATTGATTGCCCGTGCTTTCTTTTTCTTCTCCTACCCTTCCAAGATTTCGGGGGATAGTGTTTGGATTGCCGACAAACCGGAAGCTTTTTCTGGTGCAACTCCGCTTGCGGATGTTATTCAAGGCGCATCCCTACCCGATATGTCAACGATGTTCTGGGGTTTTATACCCGGTTCGGTCGGTGAAACTTCCACTTTCTGTATATTACTCGGTGCATTGCTTTTGTTGCTCACGGGAGTGGCAAGTTGGCGCATTATGCTTTCCGTTTTTGTGGGAGGTTTCTTAACAGCTTTAATGTTAGAGAACGTCTTGCCGGATAGTAACGTGTATGCTCACATAACTCCTTTGCAACAGCTAATCATGGGCGGGTTTGCCTTTGGTGCCGTGTTTATGGCTACTGACCCCGTAACATCTTCACAAACAAATGTGGGTAAGTACATTTACGGTTTGCTTATAGGCTTCTTTGCTATCGTTATACGTGTTCTTAATCCGGGTTATCCTGAAAGTATGATGTTGGCTATTTTGCTTATGAATACTTTTGCTCCGCTGATTGACTGGTTTGTTGTTCAAAGCAACATAAAGAGAAGATTGAAAAGGGTAAAAATTGTTGTTAATAAATAATACAAGGTTATGAACAGACAAGGAAATTTATATACTTTTATTTACTCTATTGTGTTGGTGGTTTTAGTGGCAGCCTTACTTTCTATCATTGCAATGTGGTTGCAACCGACACAGAATGAAAATATTGAGAATGAAAAAAGGCAAAAGATACTTAGTTCGATAAATATTTCATCCACACGTGAGGAATCCAAAGCACTTTTTGAAAAGTATATCATAAATCAATTTGTGGTAAATTCAAAAGGCGATACAATTAAAGATGAAAACGCTTTTACGCTTGACCTTGCAGTGGAGGCTCAAAAGCCTTGTGAGGAAAAGCTGATGCCGGTGTTTGTGGCAAATATCGACGGTGCGGTTAAATACATTCTTCCGGTTTACGGTAAAGGTTTGTGGGGACCTATATGGGGCTACATTTCTATGAATGAAGATAAGAACTCTATTTACGGTGCGGTTTTCGATCATAAAGGTGAAACTCCGGGACTTGGTGCGGAGATTGCCACACCGGCTTTCAGTAATCAATTCGACGGTAAAACCGTATTTGAAAACGGCGAAATGGTTGCAATTGAAGTTGAAAAAGGTCATGGACACACAGGCACTCATGAAGTTGATGGGATTTCAGGCGGCACAATCACTTCAAAAGGTGTTGAAAACATGTTGAAGACCTATTTAAATTGTTATGAATCTTTTCTAAAAAAATAAAAATGAGCAATAAAGAATCATTATTTTCAGCAAAAAACAGGCAATTGCTGCTTGGTCCTTTAAGTAAGGAAAATCCGGTTATTGTTCAGGTTTTAGGTATCTGTTCCGCACTTGCCGTTACGGCTAAATTGGAACCGGCTATTGTTATGGCATTGTCCGTTACGGCAGTTACGGCTTTTTCAAATGTAATTATGTCATTGCTACGCAACACGGTGCCCACACGTATCAGAATTATTGTGCAGTTGGTTGTTGTTGCAACATTGGTTATCATTGTCGACCAGATTTTGAAGGCTTTTGCATACGATGTGAGTAAACAGCTTTCCGTCTTTGTCGGTTTGATCATCACCAACTGTATCATCATGGGGCGTATTGAAGCGTTTGCGCTGGCTAATAAGCCTTGGGCATCGTTGCTCGACGGTATTGGCAACGGCTTCGGCTATGGCTTGATACTTATAATTGTAGCCGCTGTGAGAGAGCTGCTCGGTTCGGGCACCCTACTCGGTTTTCACGTTGTGCCGCAAGCATTCTACAATTTCGGCTATGTCAACAACGGTTTGATGATTTTGCCTCCTATGGCTTTGATTATAGTGGGAGTTATTATTTGGATACATCGTTCCAAGAATAAAGATTTAATTGAAAACAATTAATTGAAAGGTAACTATGGAAAATTTATTAGATATATTCGTCAAATCGATTTTTATTGACAATATGATTTTCGCATACTTTCTTGGTATGTGTTCATATTTGGCTGTTTCAAAAACGGTTAAAACCTCTTTCGGACTTGGTGTTGCGGTTGTTTTTGTGCTTTTGATAACGGTGCCTGTGAATTATTTGTTGAATAACTACTTGTTGAAAGCCGGTGCATTGACTTGGCTTTTGGGTAAAGAGGCAACAGCAATTGATTTGAGCTTTTTGAGTTTCATCATGTTCATTGCCGTCATTGCCGCAATAGTTCAATTGGTGGAAATGGTGGTTGAAAAATTTTCTCCCTCTCTCTACAATCAATTGGGGATTTTTCTACCTCTGATTGCCGTAAACTGCGCCATAATGGGTGCCTCGCTTTTCATGCAGGAAAGAGATTATGCAAATGTAGGTGAAGCAACGGTGTTCGGCTTCGGTTCCGGCATCGGTTGGTTGATTGCAATTGTGGGCATAGCTGCCATAAGAGAAAAATTGAAATATTCCGATATTCCGAAACCGCTCAGAGGCATAGGTATTGCTTTTATTATAACAGGTTTAATGGCGATTTCATTTATGAGTTTCTTGGGCATTGATCTCGGAGGACTTTCTAACTAAAAAATACTATTCTTAATTATGATAATTTTAACTATAAATCCGGAAATTGTTACTTACAGTATTGTAATATTTCTGATAGTGATATTGATACTTGTTGGGATGTTGCTTTTTGCGAAGGATAAATTAACGCCGAAAGGTGATGTCCGAATTGATATAAATGAAGGCGGTAAAACTTTCACCACAGCTCCGGGCACTTCCCTGCTTGCCACTCTCGGTAGTCAAAAGATTTTCTTGCCGTCGGCATGCGGCGGAAAAGGCAGTTGCGGAATGTGTAAATGTCAGGTGGTTTCGGGTGCAGGCAGTATTTTGCCTACGGAAACCGGCTTTTTCAACTATAAGCAGCAACATGAGAATTGGCGACTTGCATGTCAGGTGAAAGTGAAAGAAAATATCGAAATGATAATTCCCGAAGAAGTGCTCGGCATCAAGAAATGGGAATGTGAAGTGGTTTCCAACCGTAATGTTGCCACGTACATAAAGGAATTTGTGGTGAAACTTCCGGAAGGTGAAACCTTAAAATTCAAATCCGGTGGTTACATTCAGATTGACGTGCCGGTAATAGACGTAGATTTTAAGGACATTAAGGTTGAAGATAAATTTCTTCCCGATTGGAATAAATTCAAGATGTTTGATCTTAAAATGCACAATCCCGAAGAAACTTTCAGAGCTTACTCAATGGCTAACCACCCTGCCGAAGGTAATATCATTATGCTGAATATTCGTATTGCCACGCCTCCATTTGACCGTGTGAACGGCGGTTTTATGAAAGTTAACCCCGGAATTTGTTCTTCCTACATTTTCTCCCGTAAAAAGGGTGATAAAGTTACCATTTCAGGTCCCTACGGCGAATTCTTCTTGAAAGACACCAATAATGAAATGATGTTCATAGGTGGAGGTGCCGGTATGGCTCCTATGCGTTCACATATTTTCCATTTGTTCAAAACGCTGAAAACCACTCGCAAAGTATCATTCTGGTATGGTGCACGTTCTTTGAAAGAAGTATTCTATAAGGAAGATTTTGACGAAATTGCAAAGGAATTTCCGAATTTCACATGGCATCTTGCTCTCTCCGAACCATTGCCCGAAGACAATTGGACAGGTCCCACAGGTTTCATACATCAGGTGATCTACAACAATTATTTGAAAGATAACGATGCGCCGGAGGATATAGAATACTATCTCTGCGGACCTCCGATGATGACATGTTCAGCCACGAAGATGCTTTACGATCTCGGCGTACCTGATGAAAACGTAATGTATGACGATTTCGGTGGATAACATCATATCGTAGAATTAGGCTTAATAGTCATTTTTTTGCTGTTTTTGTTTGGTAATCCGTGTAAATTCCTATTTTTGTAGAAATTTTCCTCGGCTTACGAATTAAAGTTGCTCTATTTATGGCTATTAACCTATCTGACAAAACTCGAAAAAACATTCAATTGTGGGGTTATATCTTTGCATGGTTTATTGCGATGCCTTTCGCAATGTTCCCGTCTATTTTCGACGGAGATTTTAACTTTTTAAACAATAATGATCCGAGTGTATTCGCTATACCATTTGCGATGGTCGCTATTATATACCTTTGGGATACGGCTTTTACTATGGCTCGAAATAAAAGGGGTCTCAACAGTGTAAAATCATACGATTTTCTCGTATGGATTTTAATTTTATTATCTCTGGGAATCATATTTGTTGTTCTTTTCATAACATTCTATGAAACTGCGTGGATAAGATACTGTTTTCTTGTAGCGTGCTGGATTGTCATATCTGCCTTAAAATATTTTTCTGTAGTATGTTCCGAGAGTATTAGTAGTCAGTCGGTAGAATATGTAAACGTTATTGTCCCTGTTAATAGTTAAAGATATGTATATAGCATTTTCCATAGTAGTTACGGTACTTGTTGTACTTCAATTTGTTTTGTGGCGGATATCGAAACCCCAATCCAAAAGGAAGTACAATGTGGTAAAAGCGGGGAATCCCGATAAACCTACCGCTAAAAAAATTACTGCAAGTAATTTTAGCGAGAAGAGATTCAAATTTGGTGACAGGATAGTGGATCCGTCGGATTATGAAATTTTCATAGTCGAAGGGGAATCTATGTCTCAAAATAATATTCATAATGGCGATGCGGTTTTCGTTGTCAAATGGCAAGATTCAGACAAAGCAAATATCAAAGACATTAAAACAAAGCCTGTTTTTGTCTTTGAGATAGATAATGCCAATGGTTCACAAGATAGAAAAGAAGCAGATATTGAATATAAATTAAGAAAATACATGTCTGTTTTTAATTCTGATGAAGTTTTTGATGAGTTCTTTGGTCGGGTCTCTAATGAATATCCGGAATTAATCGATTGCAGAGAGGCTATTGAGTCGGATTTCAATAAATGTATGATAAAATACAGGGATAGAAATCCGGAGAATGGTATAATCATATTTTCAAACACATTACGCGAGCCTGATAAAATCAAATATTCTTTTCATCCGTTGAATTTTTTGGTTGGAGACGTCAAATATATCGTTCCTTCAGGTTCCTTTAAGACCTTTCCTGAATAATAATATACAGGCGTATGGCATACGCCGATTATCTGACAATGGGTTTAAACCCATTGTTATTGTTTGGCGTATGCCCTACGGAACCCCCGCCCACAAAAAAAGCAGATGAACCTTGTTCTCGCTTCATAAACCTCAAACACTTACTAAAAAAAGTTTAATCCGCTCGGACAAAAGTCCATCTGCCTGTTGCTACCTCATCAGAGGCGTGATACCATACGCCCAACCATTTTCATGGTATTTCCCCTCGTAGGGGCAACCACAAGGGTTGCCCCTACGGCACTATGCTGCTTTGTATTTCGCCGAAATGTCCCATTTCGCCTTTGGTGTTTTGCCAAGCGAGGGCAAAATAGACAACCTTACCGCGCTGTTCTTCTTCAAACTCCAACGTTATTGGCGATTTGGTGTCTAAGGCTGAATGTGTGAATACGTCTATTCCGGTGGGAGGCGTGTCGCTCACTATCCATTTCACCACTGCTCCCTGAACGCCGGCGGGTTTGGCGCGGTGGTCGCTACCCGAATTACGGAAAGAAATTGTGAGGCAACGTATCATATTGCGGTCGATACCCGTTACGTCGGGAACTGTGTCGGGTACGGGAACCGGCGTGCGGGTGGTTTTATGAAGCGGCAAACCCATAGCCATTTTATCCTCATCGCTCACTTTGGGATTGTAGGTGATGTAAGATTTTATCAACATGCGTAATTGCTTCCCATACTCATTTCGGGCGGAATTCTTCGTCTGCACGACTACGCTTGTCTTCGTTGCCGGGTTCTCTACTACGGAATATGCCGCTTCCCACTTGGCTCGAAGTGATGCCACATCCGCAACAACATCTGCGGGGATAAGCCACAATTCCGCATTCTTTTCAACTGAATTTACCACAACACTCTGGAAAGTGTTGAATTGGGCGTCTCCGCCCGGAATAGGATCTGAAGTACTCATGATTCTTTCGTTTTAAAATTAATATTAATATACTGATTGCCAACTATTTTGGCTATTCTTATAAATTGTTTTCTAAGTTCTGCCGAACTTTCCGGTCAACTTGCCGAACTCTCCGATCAACTTGCCGAACTTTCCGGTTAACTCGCCGAACTTTCCGGTTAACTCGCCGAACTCTCCGATCAACTTGCCGAACTCTCCGGTTAACTCGCCGAACTCTCCGAATGTACGGGATTGCCCTCCGGCAACGCCGCCTAATTCTTTAAACAACGGACGGAATAGCCGTACGAGTTCGTACCGCTTACACGGAGGACTGTAGCACCGCCAGTGCTCAGATGCCGGATCCACGCAGCGCCAAAAGTTGTAGTATACTCTGATGACGACCACCAGTGTCCGTACGCACCAACGTAGTCGAACGTACCACCGGAGTAACTCCGGTAGCCACCCGGAAGCCCGCTCCAACCACTACTGTTAGTACCGGCACCGGATGCCCATAAACTACTTGTACTCTTTAACTGACGTCCCTGATCTGTGCCACGCCACTCATTAGCATCTGCCTGAACTTGTGTCATACCAAGATACATTTCCAAAGTCTTAAACTCCCCATCGCTCGGAATATGCCAACCATCAGGACATATTCCTTGTGTGTATCCCGAACCGTCTACAGCGCATTTCTTATTTTTTGCGGTAATTACATTTGCACCACCTGTTCCGACATTTTCACCATTAACTGCTTCATCCCAATTATAAATTCCACCGTAGGTAATACAATTACTTTCATTATTACTATAACATATCTTTTGAATTCCTTCAACTTGATGTGTAGTGTAATCTGTGTAGCTTACTATAGTTCCGATATTCATGTTCTTTGTCATCCAACATTGAGTGCCGATTTCTTTGGTCGGATAAATCTGACTATTCCTGCTGTCCGTAAAGTTATTGCCACAAGTGAAATTAATTGGAGATTCGGTTTCAACAGCAGTAACCGTAACAGTTAGATTAGCTTTATTGCGACAGCCACTCATTTCAACATTGCATTCAACGGTTTTATTGCCATTAGTTAAATTACCGTCGAAAAAATCTCCGTAAACAGGAGTATAACTTGCTCCTGTTTTAGTGCCCGTTTCTGTTATCCAACTGTAAGTTGATGTACCGGATGTGTAAGGTACACTCGCAGTAATTAAATTTACATCACAAGACTTAAGTATACTGCTTGTTGGACTAAACGAAATAGTCAAATTAGGAACTGTTGTTGACGCCACTGCCGTTTCCGCTTCACCCAAAGCCGTGATAGCTTTGCGCTTGAATTTCAATGCCAGACTTACCCCGCTAAAACTTTCCTGAACGTAGGTCAACGTTTCCGAAACAGCATCCGGAATTAGTTCCCAAGCAGCCGACCCTTTTTGAACATACCAAACGTAGGCTATCCTCGTGTCTATTGACACTCCGTTCCACTTCACGCTTGCCGGTTTGGTTTCGGAAAGAATAACTCCATTTGCACAACCCGTAGAAGGAACACTTATCGTCCCCGCATCAAGCGTTACGTTGCCTCCAAACGTGTGAACTGCTCGGAACCCCATTGTGCTGTCCCTAACGTCGGAAACATTTGCCCTCGTTCTATCCGAAATCATTAACTCCGCATTTTGGAATGAAGTGAAATCCCCACCCTTAGCAATAAAAGAGGTAGGCGTTGTAGCCCATGCCGTTACCGCATCAGCAATCTCGCCGTTGCCGTGAGAAGTGTAAACATTAGAAGTGTTGAAATTGCTGCCGGCATCTACGGAATAACACATCTCCGCCACGTTGCCGCTCATCTCCATCAAACCCCAAAACGTGGCTCCTGCCTGAGCCTGTGTCGAACTCGAAGTGCCGAAACTCGCACTGCGAACAGGTCCGAAATCGGCATTATCATAATTGACGTTAGTTGTAGCTGAAGAAGGTTTTTCACTAATCTTGCCGGCGTTGAGCAAATCTCTTTTTGC
>JAISHE010000067.1 GCA_031262745.1 Culturomica sp.
ACTGAGATAGTGGTAACACAGCAAGATGGTGATGGTTATATAATCAACCTTATTTACTATTAATCTAAACTGACCACAACACTAAGGGGCTGTCTTCGTTTCGGAGACAGCCCCTTATTACCGTTACGAACACAAAGAAAAATACTACCTTTGCACACATAATACAAACTATGGCAAAGATCAATGTAAAAGGAACGGAGATAACGACCGTTTTGTCCGGTAATTTACACTTATAACTATATGAAGATAATAGAATCCATACCTTCTTACGACAACAAATACATACTGCAATTGTATAGAAATGACAACGAAATACATTTTGAACGGGGAGAGATAGATTACTTTAGTAGTCGTGGTCCCGGACAAATGGCGATTAATCATACATCGTTTTACTTGGAGACAAGGAATAAGCACATATATTTCAAGAATTTTATTTGCTTGTATAGATATGGAGATTCCGGCTGGTGGGATGTCGATTCCCGCTATTTCTATTTTGCATCCGGGACTAAGAGTATTTTTATATTCGATTGTCATGAAAATAAATGGGCAGAAGTGTTATCACCAATCTATTTTCTTAATATAAAAATTAAAAATGGAATACTTGAAATAGTAGGAGGTTCGGAAATGAAAATTATTGATACGGTTAATGTCGGTGGCAATATTTCATCAACGACCTATCAACTATCCGATCTTGAATGGCAAACGGAAGGCATAGAAATAAAAGATGCTCCAAAAAAAGAACCTACTCCAACCCGAGAAATAATACCTGCTTCCTATTCTACCAATAATTATCCCTCAATGGAGCCGGAGAAAAAACGGCGTTTACCTGTGAAACTAAGAAATGCTATTGGGATAATTATTTTTATCGCTGTTGCAGTTATAGGTATCATTGTCAGAGAAAACCATATTTTTTCAATCTCTTTAGTTATGTTTTTGGTTGCACTCATACCGTTGTTGTTTGTTTCCGATAAAGGAAATTTGGATAAGTACGATTTGCCAAAAGGGCTCTACGATGCTTGGTTAATTGTCCGTTTTGTTCCTATAACGTCTGCTATACTATTAGTTGTAAATACAATTTTGATTGTAACAATTCCCGAATACAAGCAATTTCCTTTATCTACCATACTTTATGTTGTTGCGTTTTTTTTCCCAATTATTGCGATTCTATCTGTAATGGGCAATATAATAGTGTTAAGAGATTCTCCGGAATACAGAGAATTATGCAAAGAACGGTACCGAAAAGAACGGAAGGAAGGAAAGAGTTTGTTGTATTATTTTTGGAGAGCCGTTGTTAGAAAATTGTTGCAAATAGTGGTTTTCTTTGGCGGTTTGGCACTTCTAATATATGTAGTAAGCTCATTAATAAGAAGATTTTCCTGATAAGAGTTACAAGTGGCTGTTGAAAATCAGAATAATACAAATGATGAAAAAAAGGATTAAATTTACAATTGTCTCCTTGATATTAGCTTGGAGCGTAATTAGCCCAACGAAATCTCAAAACAATGTAATAATTACAGACCATCCCGATGGCATCGAGATGGTTTATGTGGCAGGTACCGGCACAGATAGCATGGCGACCAAAGGTTTTTACATAGGCAAGTACGAAATAACGCAGGCACAATGGAAGGCAGTGATGGGCATATCAGTGCGAGAACAGGTGAGATTAGTATTAGAAGCATATAAGCAAGAATCAAAATTTGGATTTAATGCAAATTCAGTAATTACGGAAGATGTAATCACGAATTATCTTGCGGGTGAGGGCGATATGTATCCGATATACTATGTGAATTGGCACGAGGCACAGGAATTTTGTAACCGTTTGAGTGCTCTTACCGGTAAGCATTACCGCTTGCCGACAGAAGAGGAGTGGATTTATGCCGCCAAAGGTGGTGGTTATCCTGATAATTCAATGATTAATAGTATAGATGCTGTCGAGTGGTACAAAGATGATAATAGTGGAATTGGAACACATAATGTAGGGACGGAACAGCCAAATTCAGCCGGTATTTATGATATGGATGGTAATTTATGGGAGTGGTGTGAGGATTGCTATGATAGTAGCTGCTCTTCCCGCACGCTCCGCGGTGGTAGTTGGTGCATCAACACGCCCTTTCGTATTTACATCCGTACCGGCGGCGATCCGAACCGCCGCCACTACGATCACGGCTTCCGCGTTGTCCTCTCCGAGTAATCGGGGTTCATCCGTCCTGCGTTTTTTAAGCAGAGCGAGCTGCGTTGCCCACGGTAGCGTTATATAAAAAAAGAGACTGCCTTAAAAAAGTACAGCCTCTCGTCAGTAGCCTATTAATTATCTAATTCTCAGTAATTACAATATTTTGAAACCCAATGTTACGTTGTAGATTGCGGGCACTTTAATTGATGAGCCGCCACCGTAATATTTTCCTAAACCTTTTTCGTAGTCGACATCAAGAGTGAATTTTGCTACGTCTACACCGATACCCACTCTTCCGTTCCATGTAACGTTCTTTTTGTTTATATTATCCAAAGAACCTTGCAAATTTTGAACTTTCAACTTTCCGGGGAACGATGCCACCGGTCCGACGAATGCACGTAGTTTCATGGCAGATAAATCAAGGATGTGGAAACCCAGCATCACAGGAATGTCAAAAGATGTATATTTAAAATCCAGACCGTCTTTGGTACTCTTCTTTTGAGAATAGTTTAAAGCCGGTTCAACGTAAATAGGTCCCAAGTTAATACGGGCAAATGCACCGAACATAAATGAAGTTTTAGAGTTTGTTTTAACGTCGTCGACTTTCAATTTACTTGTGGTTGTTCCTACGTGTAAACCCACGTTAAGCGGTAGTTGCGCAAATACTAAATGACTTGCAATCAATAAACTTGTTAGTAGAATTAACTTTTTCATATACCTGTTTTTTAATTTATAATTATACGATTAATGAAACGTGTTATATCACAATTGGTTGCCAAAGGTAGTGTTTTTTTCAATTATCATGCAATATCTGTGTTGAAATTATGTGGATTTAAAAGTTATTTTGCTCTTGCTTGGCAAAATACAAGAGGAAAAATACCTTTTTCACCAATTCAAAATTCACTTATTTCGTAAGAAAGTTTAGTAGAAAAATTATAGATTGAGTTGCGTGGAAGTTCAAGAAATTGAATTTCCATGTTTTGTTTATAAGTGTATTGTTGTCGATATATCTCATATCTCTAACTTTTTATTTTCATGACATACAAATATATTAGCAGAGTACACACTGTTTTGCACAATAAAATGCACACACATTTCTTGATATGCACACTAAAATGCACATACATTTCCGGATAATAAACGATTATGATACTAAAAAAATGTTTTCCTTTGCGAGAAGAAACTTAGAAATTATAAAAAAAGAAGATAATAAATGCACCAATTATATAACAGACTGCATGAACAAAAAAGCGAATGCCCTAACGCTTGAATTTTGGGGAAAGTTTAACAAAAATTTTTAAATATGAAAAACAAGGATTTTGAAGAAATTAACGACACCATGTTGGGTAATCTTACCGGTGGGACATCTAATCAAGGATTGTTTCAGTTCTCATTTGATAATGATTTAGACGAAACTATTAACTGTACACAATTCTGCAGCGAAGATTGTACAAATGGACTGGGAACAAAAACAGGAACGACTAGAGGTCTTATAACGTCTGATCCACAGTAATGTGTCATTTTTATTAGGACATTTTGTTGGCTGTTCAAGTCAACAAAATGCCCTTTATAATCATGAAAATGAAAAAAATAGAATATAATCCGAATTTATTTATTTCTTACGATCCGAATTTTCTTATTATAGAAATTGCTGAGCAAGAGTATATATTTTATAATTCAGTACGCCATTTCGGATGTAGGATTAGTAAGTTAGAACTCCTACTATTGAATGTACTCTATAAGTATGAGGATATTGAGTATATTATGTCAAACATGCCAATAGGAAAACAA
Source organism: Culturomica sp. (assembly GCA_031262745.1). GTDB lineage: Bacteria > Bacteroidota > Bacteroidia > Bacteroidales > Marinifilaceae > JAISHE01. The sequence goes on from JAISHE010000067.1 coordinate 3,965, forward strand.
AACAATCTCAAGAAAACTTTGGAAAGACTATCCGATAGTCAAATATTGTCAACAACACCTTATACAGGTGAAGATTATAATAAAACTAAAAATGTAAAACTAAAAACATTTTATATTCACCTCACATATCGGTGCAATCTCAATTGTTCTTATTGTTATAATAAATCAATAAGAACTACAAATGTGAATGAAATTTCTATCAATGAATGGAAAAAAATTATAGATAAGATCGCTCCTTATGCTTCTTTGATAGTACTAACAGGCGGAGAATGTTTCTTGTACAAAGATATTTTGCCACTTTTGGAGTACACTCGAGAAAAAGCTCCTAATTCACAACTTTCATGTATATCTAATTGCATGCATGATTTTTCCAATGAAAATATTAATCAAGCACTAAATTATTTTAATTCTATCACATTTAGTTGTGATAGCATAAGTGAGGAGGGAGAACGTATAGGATTTAATCCTGAACTATTTAAAAATAATATAGAATACATCAAAACCAACTTCCCAAATATAAACATTGATATATCCAAGACTAATACAATAAATAACGTGAAAGATAGTGCAGAATTTATAACATTCCGCTCTAAAGTAAAGTATGGTTTTACAAATATTGTATTAAATCCGTGTAAATATAGTGATATAGAAATAATGCCGCCTATATCCGATTTTTTTGAAAATGATGCCATTGTATCCGAATCCTTATATAAGAAATCGTATTCGTCTATGCGAGGTAAAAAGACAAGATGTGGTGCTGCAAAATATATTTGTAGCGTTGATCCTGTTGGAAACGTATATCCATGCCAATCTTTACATTTTGAAGAATTTATTATGGGAAATTTATTACGTCAAGATATAAAAGATTTACGCTATCAAGACGAAGAAGAATGTATTCCATGTGTAGATGAAATACCTGAATGTACAAAATGTAAAGTTAAATATATTTGCGGAGGGGGATGTTTTGCTGGTGCTTATGAATTGAGAAACCACAAATTAGGGCATAATAAATGGCTATGTCCATATAATTACCATATAGCAATGGATACTTTACAACACATTAAAAACAATCATAATTACAGAACAAAGTGAGAACGAAACACTTAATACTTCTCCTATTAATAAATTCCCTTATTAATGTTGTTTATGCTCAACTGAGTATAGATTTAACTACCATTCAAGGACAGGTTGTGGATAGTGTTACTTTAGAGCCTATACCTTATGCCACCGTGTTGGCAATAAAAGAAAATAGTGATTATACTAACGGCACCACCACCGATTTAGACGGAAACTTTTCTTTTAAAGTGCACGGTAATGCCGAATATAAATTAGATGTTTCATGTATAGGTTATGAGTCTTCCTGTAAACGTATTTTGTTATCTAATGCTCCTATTAACATAGGACGGATAATTTTGAGAGAAAACTTGATTCAATTATCGGAAGTAGCAGTTATTGCCCGTAAAAAAAGAATAAAACTCTCCTCTTCCGGTTTAATGTATGATATGAAGAATGATCCTTTATCTCAATCCGATAATCTTTTGTTTGCACTAAGAAATGTACCTCTTGTTACGGTTGATGGCAATGGGAGAATTCAGGTTAAGGGTTCATCAAGTTTTAGTGTATATATCAACGGTAAACCTTATCGCATGGCAACAATGGATCCTAAGACAGTGCTTCAAACTATCCCTGCCTCCTCTATTTCAAAGGTAGAGCTTATCACAAATTTGGATGCAAGCTATGATGCAAGTGTCGGCAATGCAGTCATAAATATAATTACCGAAAAGAAAAGTTTGGATGGTTATAATATTGTGATAGACGGTAGTGTAACCGATCATCCGGAAACCAAAGCAGGAGTTACGACAATCATAACTAAAGGGAAGTTTGATGTGTCTCTAAGTTATAATCATAATTATAAACGGGAAATAAATCAGAAATCCGAATCGAATCGTGATAATATTCAAGATGGAGTGTCCATTAGTAGGTTGAGAGTAAAAGGTATTGGTAACGGTAATTATACTTATCACACAGGACGCAGCATGATAATGTATAACATTGATTCTCTAAATTCTCTCTACGCCGATGCACACTTACTTTTAACAGGAGTCGATGCCGATGTAATCCAAAGACGAGTATTTGAAACAGATGTCAAACGCTATACCGAAAACAAAACATTATTCAACACAAGCAGCGGAACTTCCGAGTATAATGTTTTTTATCAAAACTTATACAAAAAAGATAAATCGGAACGTTTCTCATTAGGTTATCGTTATGCTTACAATCCGGATAAACGTAATAATGAAGTTACCGGAAACGAATATCTCGGTACATTTGTGGACTGGGATGTTAATGCAAAAGAATATACACATTATAAAAATGAAACAAATGGTGGATTGAATGAACATACCATACAGTCTGATTACAGATTGCCATTAGGCAAACGCCAAACGTTTCGTTTCGGAGGGAAATACATATTACGAAACTCCAAAGCCGTTCCGAAATATTTTATACGGGATGACAACACAGACGGTTGGATTAAGAATAATAACGAAAATGATATCGGCATAATGAAACAGACGCAAGATATAATTTCTTCTTATTTGACTTATACCTACAAAAAAGGTAAATTTGGCTTTAATGTGGGTGGCAGACTGGAATATTCGTATAATAAAATATCTTTTAAGGATAATCCGCAGTCTGATTTAACCTCCGATTTTTTAAATTTTATTCCACGTGGTAATGTATCATGGACATTATCTTCAAGTTCGCAAGTTCGTATAGCATTTTCTTCCGGTGTCATTAGACCATCTATCTGGAATATGAATCCTTTTCGCTCACAATTAAGTGAATTTGACTTAAGTTATGGTAATCCGGATTTGAAATCAGAGAGGACATACAGCACAAATCTTTCTTATATGACTTACAATAATAAATGGTTTTTAGCACTTGATTTGGATTATGGTTACACAAAAGATGCGATTGTCAGATATTTCTTTCGTGATAATAATGACCCTAAACTTTTGGTTCACACATACGGCAACACTGGTAAGTATCACAAATTCGGCGGTTCTTTTTATTTAAATTATAAGCCTAATAATACACTTTCATTTTCGGCAAACGGAACACTCACCAATAATAATGCGAAAAGTGATGTTTTGGATGTAAATCAAAATAAATTGAGTTACAATGCTTCTATTTCCTGCGATGCATCCCTTCCTAAATCATGGCTCGTTGGAGGAAGATTTAGTATTTTTCAGCAAACACCTGACATACGAACTTATTATAATCATTTTCAGATGTATTCGTTTTATGTATACAAACGTTTTATGGACGGCAATTTAAGAATAGGTGTTATTGCGGAACAACCGTTTAATAAGTATTCAAAGCACCGTACTACTTATAAAGACTATAACTTAATTGAAAAAAATATCAATTATATCAAAGATCGTTCTTTCGGCATAAATTTATCTTATAGTTTCGGTAGTGGCAAAGTGTCTAATATAAAACGCAATAAAAAAATACAAAATACGGATCTACAACAAAGTACGGGAGTTCAATAAACTATAAAAAACATAAAGATGAATATTAAAGTTCGTCACACAAATGAAAACCACAAACTAAATTCAGAAGAAGTCGAATTGTCGAAAGATTGTATAGTTAGACTGGATTTTGAATTGGAAGATGGAACAACAATCCAAGGAGAGTTGACGTTTGTCGATGTTTCTTGGTGGAATTGTACCAAGATGCAACTTGCCGCTTGGTGGAAGAGAAATTTTTAACAAAAATAAGCCCAGTAAGCAATAGTTTACTGGGCTTTACATCTAAAACATATAAAAATGAAAAATATATCAATTTTAATAGTGTTTTTCCTCGTAGGAAATTTCAATTTATTGGCACAATCTAACAACAAAGAGAGTTATGGTAAAATAATATACGAAAGAGTGCTGAATTTTGATAGCAATCCGAAACCTACTACGTTCAACTTACTTTTTAATCCCGATTTCTCTGTTTTTTATGAACTTAGAGAGGAACCAAAAGAAGAAGCTACTTTAAAACCAAGTTCAGATGACGAATTCGATTTATCCTTTGATGTGAAGTTTAATGGAAGTAAATATATTGTTTATACTGATTTTGAAAAAGAAATTATTCAAAGCCAAGTTTCATTATTTAGAGACGGAAAACAAAAGTCATACATAGTTGAGGAAGAAATTTTAAAAATAAAATGGGACATCACTAATGAATATAAAATGATAAATGATTTGAAAGCACAAAAAGCCATTGGAAGTTTTAGAGGGCGGAAATATATTGCCTGGTTTACAAATCAAATTCCCGTAAAATATGGTCCATGGAAATTAAATGGGCTACCTGGTCTAATCTTAAATGTTACTGATGAAAGCAATGAAGTTATGTTTTTTGTAAAAAAAATAAAAATACCCTTTCTGTCTAATTCAGAAACCAAAAACGACTTCAAATTTAGTAGCGATTTTGATAAAATATCTCTATCTGAATATGTTAAACTGAAAGGAGAACAAATAGACGAAGTAAAGAAACTATTTAGCTCTAAACTTCCAAGAGGGGCGAAAATGGAAATGACAAATAGCAAATCCAATGATATCGAGTTAGAATATGAAGAAACTATAATGAGCAAAGAATAAACTACTAACAAATTAAACTATAATGAAAAAACTACTATTGAGCGTTTTATTTATCGTGTTTTGCGTTGGGCTTTCGTTTTCGCAAAGCATTAGCGGAAAGGTAACGGATGAGAAAAACGAAGCAATACCCTATGCAAACATCATTATTAGCAGTTTACCGGATTCGACTTATGCGGTAGGCGGAGTTACCAAAGACGACGGCACGTTTAATCTTAATGTTGAAAATGCCGACGGCGATTTCCTGCTATCGGTATCATTCATAGGCTACAACGACGTTGCTAAAACATGTAAAGTAGGAGACGCCGGCACAATAATTCTGAAAGAAAATCAAGAGGTGTTGGATGAAGTGGTTGTGATGGGTAAAAGAATAGAACACAAGGCAAACGGTTATTCCATTAATTTAAAAAACGATAAAATAGGCGAAGGTAAGCAGGCTCCCGAACTTTTATCTTTCTTACCGGGAGTGAATCTGGACGAGAATAACGCTATAAAAATTCTTTCTAAATCTCCTTATGCTATTTATTTAAACAATGTAGAAATCAGCGAAAATGAATTGAAAGCAATACCGGCTTCTCAAATAGAGTCTGTGGATGTGGATTATATGGCGGGGATGAAGGAAAGTGCAAATGCAAAGGGCGGAATTATCAGAATCAAACTGAAAAAAGAAATAGACGGTGGTTATTCGGGACATCTTCGTGGAAGTGTTTCAGACAATTTCTATTCCGGATATAACGGAGGAGCCGTAGATAATTCATTCAGTGCCAGATATGGTAAACTAAGCATATATAACAGTATTTTATATGACAGGAGCAAACTATATTCGGATTATCAAAATGACCATTTCTTTAAAGACAGACATGAATATATTTATTCATACGAGGAATATAGAAATTGGTCAAATAGCTTCTATGACAGATTAAACTTGACTTATGATATTTCGGACAAGCACAGTTTGGGTGTTTCCGGACTGTATTATACAAACAAACAGAAACCTCATACTAATACTTCCTACGAAAAACAAGACACAGAGCAGAGTTCTTCTTTATATTCTCCCAACCGAAATGATATGTATCAGGCAGTGTTAAACTACACTTGGGATATGAACAAGGAAGGTAGGAAATTAGATTTTACGGCAGATTATTTGCGTAATAATGTAAAATTGGACCAAGAACAGACTTCTACGGAAATTTCGGAAGAAGAAACGAGCCATACTTCACAGCATACGGATATGTTTAGAATGAAGCCCGTTTTCACTACACCCTTAGCCAAAGGAGAATTATCCATTGGCGGAGATATGCAATATATTCGCTACCGAGATGAATTGACCAATGCAATGGAACCCCAAGGAAGAAATACTAAGATGGACGGCTATCAACCGGCTTTATTTGCCGGTTATTCGGGTGCAGCGAGTGAAAAATTATATTATGAATTAGGTTTGAGATTTCAAGGCAGCATTATGGACGTGAAAACCGAAGGTGTAAATAATAACAATGAAGACTGGGGATTGTGTCCTACTGTGAGTTTGATGTATATGATTAATCCTGAAAAGGGACATTTAGTAAACTTGCAGTATAACCGCAGTTTAGAATATTTGCCTTACAGTGTGATTTCAACCTACAAAAATTATTCTTCTCCCCAATCATATACAGTTGGTAATCCTAATCTAACTCCGCCTACCAATAATACGGTAACAGCAATTCTTAATCTATTTAATCAACTGACACTTAGTGCATATTATTCGTATGATTCCAATCCTATTTATTATGCGACTGAGGTTGATGCGGAAAATTCTGATGTAAGTTACACAATACCGAGAAACGGTAAATCCCAATCATTCACTCTATTTAGTCTTGAATGGAGGACAAATCCGTTTAAGTGGTGGCAAGCCAAAGCAAGTGCTTACTACAGATTACAATCTCTAAACACGGGCATTTATAATTATAACAACCAGTCAAGCTATACATTATCACTCAACAATAATTTTAAGTTTAGCGGTTTCGGAGGAACTTTAAATATGCTATACGATCCTGCCATGACTTATTTGAATGAGTCATGGAAATATGTTTTCAACGTTTCCGGTTCAGCCTATAAAACATTGGTAAAAAAGAAATTGGAATTGAGAGCTAACTTCACATTATATCGCCATGAGCGCACAATTACAACGGATACGCCTGTTTATACTCTTCGGGCAAATAATCAGACTAAGTCCGAATATGCAAAATTATCGTTGATATGGTTCTTTAACGGCGGAAAGAACGTGCAAGCAAAAGAGGGTGCACAAAGTATACAGGAATATCAGGTATATGAGAAGATTGGAAATTAATTTTTAGAGAAGATTTGACGTTTTTAATGTGAAGCATTTTCCTTTTTATAAGCAACACGATGCAATGCAGTGCGGAATTGCCTGTTTGCTTATGGTCTGCAAGTACTACGGAAAAAGATTTTCTTTTGAAACTCTCTCAAAATGTTGCCATGCAACAAATGAGGGAGTTTCACTTCTCGGCATAAGTGAAGCTGCAAACCGAATAGGTCTCCACACGGTTGGAGGACGTGTTACGGTGAAACAACTCGGTGAGGTTATTCTACCTTGTTTACTTCACTGGAATCAAAATCATTTCGTGGTGCTTTATAAAATAAAAAGTGGAAAGAAATTTTATATCGCAGACCCCGGTAAAGGTAAATTGACATACACACTTGATGAATTCAAACAACACTGGATTAGCACCTCTTCAAATCGTGAAGAAAAGGGGATCGCATTGCTGCTTGAACCCACTCCCAAATTCGGTAAAATAAAAGAAGATGAGACAGATAGAAAAAATTCTTTCAAATTTCTTTTCGGTTATCTCAAACAGTATAAAAAATACTTTACACTGATATTCTTCGGACTTTTATTGGGTTGTTTATTGCAGTTGATAATGCCATTTCTGACGCAATCCATAGTGGATACGGGTATCAAAAATAAGGATATCGGCTTTATATGGCTCGTTTTACTTGGTGAGATAATGATTGTTATAGGTCGCACGGCAACTGATTTTATCCGTCGTTGGTTGTTGTTACATATTTCAATGCGTATCAACATTTCGTTGGTGAGTGATTTCTTTATCAAATTATTGAAATTACCTATGTCTTTTTTCGATACCAAATTGATGGGCGATCTGCTGCAACGAATGAGCGACCACAACAGAGTGCAATCCTTTTTGACCAATCAGACATTAAATATTCTGTTTACTCTGCTAAGTTTTGTCATATTCGGAATAGTCCTGTTTTTATATAATAAACTTATCTTCTTCACATTTCTCTTAGGCAGCATTGTCTACGGTGTTTGGATTGCAATATTTCTAAATAGACGTAAGGTGCTTGATTATGAAATATTTGAAAAACAGGCGATAGATCAAAACAAAACATATCAATTCATCACTTCCATGCAGGAGATTAAACTTCAAGGCTGCGAACAACGTCGCCGCTGGGAGTGGGAAGATGTACAAGCGGATTTATTCGGTATACGCATGAAATCTCTCAAACTGCAACAAACACAGGAAGCTGGTTCTATTTTTATTAATGAAATAAAAAACGTCATAATTACAATTTTGGCAGCTACGGCAGTAATCAACGGACAAATGACACTTGGAGCAATGCTCGCTGTTCAATATATCATAGGACAGTTAAATTCGCCCGTAGAACAGTTTATGAGTTTTATATATTCTCTCCAAGATGTGAAAATTTCACTTGAACGTATCAACGAAATACATTTTTCTACAAATGAAGAAAACATAAGCAATCAGGCAATGTTATTTGAAAACGTTGAAAAGTCAATCTCAATAAATAATATATGTTTTAAATATGATCCGCATGCTTTAAAAAACACGCTCTCAAATATTTCTTTTGATATACCGGAAGGTAAAGTTACGGCAATAGTCGGTGCATCCGGTAGCGGGAAGACTACGCTGATAAAACTGATGCTCGGTTATTATCCCGTAGACAGCGGTTCTATACGTATAGGTATAAAAAATATCAACGAGTATAACCTTAAATGGTGGCGAAAACAATGTGGTGTGGTTATGCAAGACGGGATAATCTTTTCGGAGTCGATAGCAAGAAACATAGCCGTTGACGACGGAGAAATAGATGTGGCACGTCTCGAACTGTCTGCACAAATAGCCAATATCCACAACTACGTTATGGGGTTACCGTTAAAATATAATACACAGATCGGTAGAGACGGCGTAGGACTAAGTCAAGGGCAAAAACAGCGTATACTTATTGCACGTGCGGTTTACAAGGATCCGGACTTTATTTTCCTCGACGAAGCAACTAACGCTCTGGATGCGAAAAACGAAAGAATGATTGTTGAAAATCTCGATAAGTTCTATAAAGGTCGCACAGTGGTTGTAGTTGCCCATCGACTTAGTACAGTTAAGAATGCCGACCGTATTGTAGTGTTGGACAATGGAAAAGTCGTTGAAACAGGTAATCATAATTCACTTATCGCATCAAAAGGAACGTATTATAATTTGGTAAAGAATCAACTTGAACTCGGAGACTGATTATGGAAAAGCATAACACAACACCTGAAGGTATAGAATTACGCTCGGAAAAAATCCGTAACATCATCGGACGAATACCTCCTGCATTGGTTTGGTGGGGAATTACCGTTATTGCCGTCATATTTGTTGCATTCTTCTTGATTTTATTTTGTCTCCATTATCCCGACGGGGAAGGCAAAACAATTTTTCAACATTTCTTTTAGAAGCCCCATATCTCTTGACACAGTTTAATGAATAGCCCCTGTATTTCGTTTAAATTCCGACAAAATTATGCCGGTGGCAACTCCTACATTGAGAGATTCGCTTGAAAAATCTGATACTGCGAAACTCGGTATGGTCAACCTTTTGTTAAGTATGGCAGCTATTTCGGGTTGAATACCGTTGCCTTCGTTGCCCATAACGATAAAACCTTTGGATGAAAGAGAAGTTTTATAAATGTTTTCACCGTCAAGGAAAGTGCCGTAGGAAAGAAAATCATCGGCAGTTGTTTTTGAGAGTAATTCTGTTAGATCCTCGTAGAAGACTTTTATGCGAAAAATTGCTCCCATACTTGCCTGTACGCATTTGGGATTGTGGAAACTTGCACAATTGCGGTCGCAAAAAACATTATTAACACCAAACCAATCGGCAACTCTTAGAATTGTACCGAGGTTACCCGGATCTTGAATTCCGTTTAGTACAATGGATAGAGTGGAGTAGATTTCATCAAAATCAGGTTGATATTCCGGAATATATGCGAGAGCGATTACTTCCGGCGTTGATGTGAAATTTGATACCGCTTTCATTTCCTTTTCGGAAATTTCGGTGTATTTAAAGTTTCCCAACAAGTCATGATTTGCATCCAACCATTCGGTGTATCCGTATATGTGATTGATTTTCAGTTTTGAAATCATCAGTTCCTTTACTAATTTATCCCCTTCTATTTTAAAAAGATTATATTTCTCACGAAATTTCTTTTTTTCAAGGTTTTGGATTAATTTTGTTATCGGCTTTGTAATCATGAAATACTCATCTTTTGCGATACAAAATTATAACAAATTTCAAAATTGAAGCATAAATCCACATATAAGATAGCATATTGTTGTTTGCTTTTCTTATTGTTATACTCTTGCTCTGCAACTAAGTATGTGGCTGATGACGAATATCTTCTTAATCGGGTGAAAATCCAAACAGATAATCCGGAAATATCCAAATTGGAAATCAGACGCAATTTACGTCAAAAACCGAATATGCGTGTACTTGGTTCCATACGCACTCGTTTGGGTATTTATAACCTTAGCGGAAGAGATGAGGGGAAAGGTATAAATCGCTGGTTGAAACGTATAGGAGAGCCACCTGTGATTTATAGGAATATGCTCACCGGTCATAGCGTTGTGAGAATTGAGAATTATCTAAGAAATAAGGGTTATTATGATGCAAAAGTTAGTAGTAGACTTATAACTAATAAGAAAAAAGCTACCGTAATTTATACAATAAATACAGGTAAGAGAACCGTCGTAGATGAACTTGTATTTAGAGATAAGTATAACTACACTTCCGGTTCACTTGTAGACACGGTAGGAGTTTTAAAAGAATTACTTGCAGGCACAGATGAAACGCTTATAACTAAGGGTAGTCCTCTTGATTTGGATTTATTGGATAGTGAGAGAACACGCATTACAAAAAATTTACGTTCAAAAGGTTATTATAATTTTTCAAAAAATGATGTTCAATATTATGCCGACACAACTTATTCGATTTCAAACGATAAGGCGAGGGTACTTTTGAGTATCAATACAAATCCGACGGATACAAATGCGTATAAACAATATAAGATAAAAAATATAGAAATCACGTTTGACTATGATCCGGTGGTTTTTATGAAGAATGGTGTAACGGATTATAAACAAGAGTTGTTTAAGGGTTATCTTTTGAAATATCAAGATAATTTGAAGGTGGATCCGAATTTGATAATTGAGACATTGCAATTTGGTGTCGGCGAAATTTATAATGCAAGTAAAGTGATGAATTCCTACACTCGTTTGCAGGCTTTGGATTTATTCAAATTTGTGAACATTGTGTTTCGTGATGCAAAAGATAATTCGTCAAATGTAGGTGAATTGATTTGCGAAGTACAACTTACATTTCAAAAACGGCAATCTTACAATATTTTTCTCGAAGGCACTCATAACACCGGCAACATTGGTGTAGGCGGTAATTTTTCCTACGGTCATAGAAACCTTTTTAAGGGCGGCGAAAATTTCACTTTAAGTTTTTTTGGAGCACTAAAGAAAGAACAATACGGAGGAGGTTTGTTCAGCACACATGAAATTGGTGTTGAAGCCAAATTAGTTTCGCCTCAATTCTGGATGCCGTTTTTTAAGATGAAAGATTTTCGTAGGGAATCAGCACCGAGATCGTCAATATCATTTTCTTACAGTGATGAAATTACAACTTTCTACGACCGTCAAATTGCGAGCGGTAAGTTAGGTTATTTCTGGCGCAAGTATGACAAGAAATGGAATTACAATGTGGATGTTATTGATTTGAATTATGTTAGAATGCGCAATGTTAAATCCGAATTTGTCGATTCGTTGAAAAACGAATATATAAAAAGTGCCTACACGAGCCACTTGATCTTTTCGGCTAATTTTTCTGCTGTTTACAACGATATGCTTACGAGTAAACTTGGCAGTTATAATTATTTTCGTTTAGGACTGGAATCATCCGGCAATTTATTATCCGTATTGGCACCTTTTGTGGGCAAAAAGAGTGATAGCGAAAGCGGTAGCCACTACGATGTATTTGGATCTCAGTTTGCACAATACGTTAAAGGTGATTTTGAGTATAAATATTATTTCTACATAAATCAGGCAAATGCCGTAGTTTACAGATTATTTATCGGATGTGGCTATCCTTACGGTAATATGAAGGCACTGCCTTTTGAAAAGGCTTATTACGTCGGAGGTAGCAACGGCATAAGAGCTTGGCATTCGCGTACATTGGGTCCCGGTACATACGTTGCCGATGATAATTACCCTAACAATGTGGGCGATTTTAAATTGGAAACCAATTTGGAATATCGCTACAATCTTTTTTGGTTGCTTGAAGGAGCATTATTTCTGGATGTGGGCAATGTTTGGAATATAACGAAATATGAAAATCGCAAAGGAGCCAAATTAAATCACAATTTTTACAAGGATTTGGCGGTTGGCACGGGTTTAGGACTGAGATTGGATGCTAATATCTTCGTGTTGCGTTTCGACTGGGGAATAAAAATGCGTGATCCGGCAAAGGAAAAGCATTTCGTTTTGTTTGACAATGGTAAATGGTTGAAAAACACCGTATTCAATATAGCAATAGGTTATCCGTTTTAATAATTTAATACAAATCACTATGTCATCAACAATCGTAGCTTACATTTCACTTGTTTTGCAAATCCTTGCAGCCGGAATTGCAATAAGTCTTTTCAAAAGAACAAAGTACAATTCCTCGTGGATATTGATTTCAACCGGCTTTATTTTAATGGTTGTGGCACAATCTGCGGATCTTTTTCCGCGTTTTTATCCGTCATGGCAGGAGGAATCGCAAATAATTCAAAGGTGGTTGGACTTTGTTATATCTGTGGTACTTGTGGTAGGAGTTTTCTATATACGTAAGATTTTCCGTTTTATGCAGAGAGTTGATGAAATCAGAAAAGAAACGGAGAAAAAAGTGCTGACGGCAGTGATAAACACGGAAGAGCGGGAACGTAAGCGATTTGCAAAAGAACTTCATGACGGCTTAGGTCCGCTTTTGAGCGTTACCAAAATGTTGGTATCCGGTTTCGATTCTGCAAATCCTGAACAAGTTAATGACAAAATCAAGAATAATCTAAAACAGGCAATAGACGAAGCAATCTATTGTGTGCGTGACATTTCATCTAATATCAGTCCCCACATTCTCAATAATTTCGGTTTGAAAGATGCAATTAAATCTTTTATCACAAAAATAGAATCTGCCGGAACAATAAGTATTGATTTCACCACTAATTTAAACTCCGAACGTTTTGCTTACACAGAGGAAGTTATTATGTACAGAGTGATTTGTGAACTTTTAACCAACACATTGCGTCATGCGGATGCCGATAGAATTACTATTGATTTGAAATTGCAGAACGGAAAGTTGTATATGGAATACACCGATAATGGTATAGGTTTTGACGTGGAAGGTATTTTCACAAGCAAAGGATTGGGAATTAATAATATGCAATATCGTTTAAGATCTGCTAACGGCGATATTAAAATAATGAGCGAAAGGGGAGAAGGAATGAGTGCCGAAGCTTTTATAAAAGTGTAAATAAAGTTCTGAAAGAAAATGGAAGGGAATACTGAAAAACTTAACATTTATTTGGTGGATGACCACAAACTTTTCCGCGAGGGTTTGAAACTACTTTTATCGGTTCAGGATTTTGTCGGCAACATATATGAAGCATCGGACGGCAAGGAATTTATTGAAAACTTATTGTTGACTGATTGTGATGTTGTACTTTTGGATATTGAAATGTCGGAAATGAACGGCATTGAAGCATTGGAAATAGCTTTGAGACAGAAACCTGATTTGAAGGTGATAGTACTTTCCATGTATGGTGATGAACAGTATTATTATAAGATGATAGACCTTGGAGCTAAGGGCTTTATGTTGAAAAACTCCGGTATAGATTCTGTCGTTAAGGCAATCAAAAAAGTTATGGAGGGGGAAAGTTATTTTTCGGAAGAACTTTTGGTTAATCTTTTGCGTAATATGCGTGATGTTAATAAGACGTCCAAACCTTTGCCGGATATGGAAATCTCCGATAGAGAAGCAGAAATTCTTATGCACGTTTGTATGGGTGAATCAAATCAGGAAATTGCCGACAGGCTTTTTATAAGTAAACGCACGGTGGATAAGCACCGTGCCAACTTGTTAATTAAAACCGGATGTCGCAACACTGCTTCTTTGATAATGTATGCCATAAAAAACAATCTTGTGAAAGTGTAGCGGATGAAACGGGCATTGAAATATACATTTCGTGCGCTGATAATCTTGTTGGCAATTCCCGTTTTGTTGACTTTTTCTCTATATATTCCCTTTGTTCAAGATTTTATAAAACACGAAGCGGGGAAATACGTTGAGTCGTCTACAGGCTTGATTATGAAAGTCGACCGTCTTTCTTTGCGTTTTCCCGTAGAATTGCATTTGGAAAATATTTTTCTGGGTCATACACAAACGGACACTCTTTTGAACGTGGGAACATTTGAAGTAAATGTGGGAATAAAACAATTGTATAACGGTTCACTTGCTCCGGTGGATTTGGATTTGCAAGATGTTAACTTACATTTCACCGATGATAGTTCGGGAATGAAGATGATTGCTCGTTTATCTTCGCTTAACTTGTCGATTGATTCCGTGAATTTGAAACGTCAAACCGTATTTGCCGACATTTTAAACATCTCTAATGCCGATGTCTACTTTGCAGAAGGAACAGCCACAACATCCGTTGATACTGTTTCCGCTTCGGGAGCAGATTGGCAACTGTTTTTAAACCGTTTGGAAATAAAGAATACGGCTTACCGCATGAAAACCGCCGATATACCCTTGCTATTTGCAAATGTTAGTAGCGGAAAAGTTGATAGATTGACACTTAATTTGAAAGAACCCACAGCATCGATTGATTCGGTGGTTTTTGCATTGCAAAGTATTGATTTTGCGTTAGTGCAGAGCGCAGATAAACCCTTATCTTTTGCCGATATAAATATGCAAATATCCGACTTGAATTACTCACCGAATATAATGAAAGCACGATTAAAGCGCTTGCAACTTAGAGGAGAGCAAAGCGAGATTTATGATGCAAGTGCCGACTTTATGATGCGAGACAGCATAATCAATAGTGATTTGTATATGAACGCACTTTTGGGTACGAATGACATACTTCCGTTTGTTGCCGATATGCCTAAGCAGTTGCTAAATAGAAAAATGTCCTTAACCACCGACATCACTTACTCCAACAATAGCATAGAACTTCACACCTTCAAAGCGGAGATACCGGATTATTTGACTATTGACGCCAAAGGGAATGCCACAGATTTCACCGATATTGCAAGTCTCAACGGTGGTATAATGCTTAAAGCCAAAGTCGATAACCTTGATTTTCTGATTGATTCTTTGCAGGGATTTAATGTGCCTCCGGCTACCTTTATTGATTTGCAGGCTGTGATGCAAAGAGGAACTATAACTCCATCGCTTAACATAGTGCAAAACAACGGTTATTTCCAACTTTCGGGCAAATGTGATATACGCTCGGAAGATTACAATTTGCGACTTTTGAGCCGTGGTTTGGATTTGGGAGCTTTCTTACCGACGGATTCGTTGGGAAAACTTACGGCTCAACTCATTGTCGACGGTAACGGTATTTCTAATCCGGAGAAGATGAATGCGAATGTGCAACTTCAAATTGACACATTTGATTTCTTGGCTCACACCTACAATGATATTACACTCACTGCTTCCGTAGCTGCTTCCGAATTAAAAGCAAATTTAGTGAGTAACGATAGTGCCGCACTTTTAAATATTAACTTGGACGTTTCGGCAAAAAACAAGAATTATAAGGCAAAAATAGGGGGAGAATTGCAAAAGATAGACTTTCAAGCCCTGAATATGAGTAAAGAAGAATTGCAACTCTCACTCGGATTAGATCTTGAAGCCACCGTTAACGAAGGGAAAAATTACTTTTTGGATGCCTCCATAGATAGTGTGAAACTTGGAGATAATAGTAAACACACAAACTACGGTAATTTATCCGTCAATTTTAATAGCAATAAGGAGTTTACCGATGCACTGATTAATACCGGCGATTTCAAATTGAAATTTCAATCGGATACTATTATTGACGACGTAGTTAAAGGTTTCTCACTTGCTTCCGACGAAATTCAAAAGGGAATAGCCGACCGCACTTTCAACATGGATTCGCTAAATAAAATTATGCCGGATTTCACGTTTAATGCAAGTGGTACTAACGATAATGTGCTTGGGAATATATTGCGGGAATATGGTCTTGAATTTGCGAACCTAAATATTAATGTCGAATCTTATAAAAAGAAAGATTTTGTGGGAAATGTGAAAATGTCGTACCCTAAATATAATGATTTCTCAACGGATTCGATTTGGCTTGCATTCCGTCAAAATCATGGTGATTTCTCTTATTCGTTATCACTATTCGCTCCTGTAATTAAAGACGTTGAAAAAGATTTTGCAAAGGTGGAACTTTTGGGCGAAATCAGACACAACAATTTCACCGCCGATTTACAAATGGACGGCGACACGGTGTTTCACACCAAAGGTGCAATCACAATTGACACTGTCAACACTCTTAAATCCGAAATGTTTTTAAACCGCTTGCCGCTTTCGTGGGCAAATGAATTTATTCCCGAACAGACGATTGAATTGTTCGGTGATTTGACGGGAAAAATCGGACTCAACGGAGAACTTCTAAATCCCGATTTAGGAGGGGAACTGTATTTTGAAAATGCTTCCGTCAAATTCGATATGCTGGGCACAGTCTTTGCTCTTGATAGCGTGCCCATTATGATTGACAACGGTAAAATGCTGTTCAACTCTTTCAAAATCACGCCGCCGGAAAGCAAATCAATGAGCGTGAACGGTTCCGTAACAATTCTTCCGTTTGAAGTGATGCGTTCCGACATGAATATAAGTGCCGAGAACTTCCGTCTAATCGGTAATCAAAAAAACGATAATACTTTGCTCTACGGTAAAGCCTATTCGGATATTAACCTGAATGTGAAGGGTAAGTTTTCAAATCTTGCGTTGGACGGTAAGATAGATGTGCTGAACTCAAGTGCAATCAACTATGTCATACCGCAAACGGAAGATGATGTGAATGATGCTTCTTCCGACTTGGTTGCCTTTGTTTCTTTTGCCGACACGGTTGCTGCCGCTGCTTCGCAGGTCAATAAGAACGTGGCTACGAATGAAGGAGGTATAAGCGTGAATACCCTTATAAACATTGCTCCCAATGTAGGGGTAACGGTTAATCTTTCCGATGACGGTTCCAACTATGCACAGGCGAAAGGAGGTGGTGAGTTGAATTTCAGTATGACACAGGAGAACGAAATGTCCCTGACCGGTCGCTACATACTTTCCGGCGGAGATGTGCGATATTCGTTGCCTGTTATAGGAATCAAAACCTTTGCTATTAAGGAAGGTAGCTACGTTGAATGGACGGGGAATGCGGAAAATCCCGATTTGAATATAACGGCTATTGAAACTTTGAGAATAAAAGTAGACCTTGCCGAACAGGGTAGTCGCATCGTTGCTTTCAATGCGATTATACGCATACAAAACAATCTTAAAAACCTTGAAATTATTTTCGACTTGGAAACTCCTAACGATCAATATATACAAAACCAATTGTCAACCTATTCGGCAGAAGAAAGGAGTAGGGAAGCATTGAATTTGATGATCTACGGCACCTACACAGGTCCCGGAAGTGCAAGCGTTTCAAATTCCGCTACATCTTCAATCACCAATAATGCCCTCAATAGCTTTTTGGAAAGCGAACTCAATCAATGGTCGCGCAAATATCTCGGCAATATGGGATTGACATTCGGAGTGGATTCCTATAATCAGTCCGTAACCGGAGAATCTCGTACCGATGTGTCTTACCAATTTTCTCACCAACTTTTCAATGAAAGAGTAAACGTGAAAATAGGCGGACGAATAGCGTCGGGTGGTGGCGACCCTGCAACGAGCGGCACGGAACAAACCTTAGTAGACGATATTTCTTTGGAGTACTACCTGAATAAAAAACGCACATGGTTGCTGAAAGCATTTCGTCACACCGGTTATGAAAGCGTTCTCGAAGGTGAGGTAACACAAACCGGAGGCGGCATAGTTTTTCGTAAAAACTTTCGGAAATTGATGGACATGTTTCGTAAAAATAAAGACTGACACATTGTGAGAGCGATTTGGATCTACATATTATTGATAGCGTTAATAAGCGGGTGTTCCACCACCAAGAAATTAGCGGAAGGAGAAATCCTATACACAGGCGTTGAAGAAATCAAAATCACTTCTCCGGAAAGTGTCAACGTGGAAAGTGTTCACAAATCCACAATAGAATCACCGCTTTCCAAAGCTCCGAATAATCCGCTCTACTCACCTTACTACCGAACTATTTTTCCCACAGGCTTATGGGTCTACAATTGGAATATAAAACGACAAAAAGGTTTAAAATGGTGGTTGTACAAGAACTTGGCTAAGAAGCCCGTACTCATTTCCGATGTGAAACCGGATCTACGGTTGCAAATGGTTAAAGCTAATTTGCAAAAACTCGGCATATTCAATATTGACACGCATTATGAGATTTTGCCTGAAAAGCATAATCCTAAAAAAGCCAAAATACTCTACGAAATAGAAGTGAAAGAAAATCCGCTTCGTTACTCATCCGTAGAATTGTGGCAATTCCCGCCCCCAATGGATTCTATTGTCAAAAGATCAATGCGAACATCTCTCCTAAAAGTAGACAACGAATATGACGTCAATATTTTGGAAGAAGAACGCAGCAGAATAACCGCTTATTTGAGAAACAGAGGCTACTACTATTTTAAGGAAGACTACATTGAATATCTTGCGGACACCGTGCAGGAAGAGGGCAGAGTACATTTGCGGATTGCCTTGAATGCAAATGTCCCCGATGCGGCACTTCACCGCTACAAAGTGAAAAATGTTTACATTTCTCTCGGTTTGCCGTCGGAAACAAATAGAGATACGTTAATATTAGACACCTTGCGAATTGATTATGCCATGCCGGCAGAGTTGGAACCGGAAGTTGTGGCAAGAGCTGTGAAATTGCGCCCCGGTCAACTCTATCGCATGCGAACACACGATATTTCACGCACCAATTTTGTGAGGTTGGGAGTTTTCAAGTCGACGCATTTCTCGGTGAAACCTACTGACACCGTAACCTCTCGTAATTTGGATTTCATCATTTCCGCCGATTATTCATTACCCATACAAACGGAAATGGAATTGGACGTATCTTCAAAATCGAATAACCTGTTGGGACCGGCTTTGACTTTCAGCGTAACCAACAACAACTTCCGCCGTCGGGCGCAAATATTCTCGCTGCGTTTATCCGGTGCCTACGAATGGCAGGTGGGCGGTCAAAAAAATGCCGACAATAACGGTATAATCAACTCCTACGAATTGGGATTAAACCTTAATCTGTCGATACCGCGCATAATGCCGGCATTCCTCTACAACGGCGGAGCTATGGAAGAACATACAAAGTTCCAAGTGGGTGCGGACTTTATGAACAGAAACGGATTCTTTCGCATGATGTCGATTTCCGGTAGTTCATCCTACGAACTTAATAAAGATCGCAGGCATTTCCACACAATAGAGCCTTTGAAATTAACCTACACTCATCTTTTGAGAACTTCATCCGATTTTGATTCCACTCTCAACGCAAATCCCGCCATAGAATTGAGTTTCCGTAATCAATTCATACCGTCAATGTCTTACTCCTACACATTCGACAGAGGTGTTTCTTACCGTCGACCCAATAGATTGTTGTTTAAAACCACTATTATGCAAGCCGGTAATCTCACTTCCCTCTTATTTCTTTTGAACAACAAAACGGGAGAAAACAAAAAGGTATTAGGTAATTACTACTCTCAATTTCTCAAACTCAATGCCGAATTGGTGAAATACCAGAATTTGAGTAACAACTCGCTTCTTGCCATGCGTTTAATGGGTGGAGTGGGTTATGCCTACGGGAATGTCAAGGTGATGCCTTACAGTGAGCAATTCTATTCGGGTGGTTCCAACAGTTTGCGTGCTTTCCAGATACGTTCCTTAGGTCCCGGCAGTTATCATCCCACAGAAAAAAGTATCGCTGCTTATTTGGATCAAACCGGTGAAATCAAATTAGAAGCTAATTTGGAATATCGTTTCACGCTTTCCGGTAGTTTGAAAGCCGCATTTTTTATGGATGCCGGTAATGTGTGGTTGTTGAGAAAAGATGAAAACCGGCAGGGAGGAGAATTTCAACCCGTGAAACTTTGGGACGAAATAGCCTTAGGAACGGGATTCGGTATACGTTATGATATTTCATATCTCACCGTTAGAGCCGATTTGGGTATTGCACTGCATTCACCCTACAACACCGGTAAATCCGGCTACTTCAACATAAAAAGTTACAACTTCAATGACGGTACCGTACTAAATATCGCAATCGGTTACCCGTTCTGACCGAAAATATTTTTTTATTTCACCGAAAATACGCTTATTTCACCCCTAAAAATGCAATTTTCGCCCCTTTTATTTTGTTTTTTACCCCTCGCATGTCTTATCGTATAAGGTATATGCTTAAATTTGCCGACGTTATTCATTTTAATATCACGTAACATGAAGAAATTATTATCTTACAGTAATGGAATTTCAAACATTCCTTTAAAAGGATCAACAATCGGTGAAGAGTTGAGGCGAATTGTATCGCTTTATGGCGACCGTGAAGCATTGGTGGTTGCCGAACAAGGTTATCGTGCCACATACAAGGAATTTTGGGATGAAACAACACGAGTGGCAAAAGCATTAATGTCTGTGGGTATCAAACGTGGCGACAGGGTAGCAATCTGGTCGGCAAACAGATATGAATGGGTGATTACCCAATTTGCCACCGCCCGTGCCGGTGCCATAATGGTAAACATCAATCCGGGCAACAAAATCGAAGGCACCGAATACGTTCTCAATCAAGCTAAGGTCGATTTGTTAATCACGGCTCAAAAGTTTAAATCCACCGACTATATTGATATTCTCAACACCATTCGTCTACATTGTTCCTATCCGAATAGAACAGTGATTTTGGATCGCAATTGGGATAAATTTCTTGAAATGGGTAAAGCCGTTAGCGACGAAGAATTGGAAGAACGTGAAAATTCCCTAAACTTCGATGACCCCATAAACATACAATACACATCCGGCACGACGGGATTACCGAAAGGTGCCACTCTCACTCACCACAACATACTTAACAACGGTTTCTTTATAGGTGAACGCCAATTTTTTACCGAGCAGGATCGTGTTTGCATACCGGTACCGTTTTATCATTGCTTCGGCATGGTGCTCGGAAATATGGCTGTTGTAACTCACGGTGCCTGCATGGTGATTACGGGAGAAGTTTTTGAACCGGAATTTGTGATGCAAACTGTTCAAAAAGAAAAATGTACGGCATTATACGGCGTGCCCACCATGTTTATAGCCGAACTATCTCATCCTAACTTTGACAAATACGATTTTTCAACACTTCGCACCGGTATCATGGCAGGTTCGCCATGTCCCCTTGAAACGATGAAACAAGTTATGGAAAAAATGAACATGACCGGCATCACCATTTGCTACGGTATGACGGAAACTTCGCCCGTGTCTACCCAGACTTTTGCCGATGATCCTATAGATAAGCGAGTGGGCACGGTTGGCACTGTTCATCCCCACGTTGAAGTGAAAATTGTTGACCCGCAAACCGGTTCAATACTGTCGCGAGGAGAAAAAGGTGAATTATGCACGAGAGGCTATTCCGTTATGACGGGTTATTGGAATGACGAAGCAGCAACCAACGCCGTTTTGGATGCGCACCATTGGATGCACACCGGCGATCTTGCCGTGATGGACGACGAAGGCTACGTGTCAATCGTGGGACGTATTAAAGACATAATCATTCGTGGCGGTGAAAACATATCGCCCAAAGAAATAGAAGATTTTCTCATCAGGCACGAAGGAATATTGGATGTGCAGGTGATAGGTGTCCCCAACGACAAATACGGAGAAGAAGTCATGGCATGGGTGCGTCGTAAACCGGGTTTTGACCACGGAGAAGAAGAATTGTTGCGCTATTGCAAAGGTCGCATAGCCACTTTCAAGATACCTAAGTATTGGAAATTTGTAGATGAATTCCCTATGACCGTTGCCGGCAAGGTGCGGAAAGTGGAAATGCGTGAAATCTCCGCCAAAGAATTAGGGCTGATAAAATAGTAGAGTCCCCACATTATACTATATATGCCCGAAGGGCAAAATTTTCTTAACCGCAGGTCAAACGTAGAGCGACCTGCGGTTTGTTGTAAGTAGGT
>JAISHE010000068.1 GCA_031262745.1 Culturomica sp.
CAGTTTGAAATCTATATTTCAATATCCGTTTACTTAGTATTGACAGTCTGTCGTCTATTTTCGAATATTACGCACTTATGCTACTATTCTATCTTTTTTCCTTAATCATTTCAAAGAACGTGTCTCTTCCCTTGCAAGTAATATTTTGCGGAAAGGGCTACAAAGATATGCCAACTTTTTATTTTCCGCAAATTTTTGCAAAACTTTTTTTCAAATATTTCAAAAAATGCTATCACTCTCAAAAGCGGATGCAAAGGTAAACCTTTTTTCATTCCTTAATACTAATTTCCCCTAATTTTTTTCGAAGTTTTTTGAATATAGTTTACACCCCCACAAGAAACAAGACACAACTTGTTATTTATCAATCTATTATATCCATCAGGAAGGTATAAGACCTGTGATAAGAATTAAGATAAGAAGGGCAAGAATAGGGTATAATTCAGCATAAACGGCAAGAATCATCGTTGTTCCGAATACGTTATAACCATTACCAATGGCAATAATTCCATTTGCACTCACCTGTCCTTGACGTATACCGGAGAATAATGCCACTAATCCAAGTCCCAAGCCCGCGCCAAAGCATGCTGCTGCTGCAAACCAAGTCATATTAGGCAAAAGATAAGCACTAAGCAAAAAGTAACCGACAAAACCGTAAAGTCCCTGAGTAGAAGGTAGTGCTGCAAGTCCCAAGTATTGACCTGATGCTCCTGGATTCTTTTTCAATGCACCCACAGCAGCATTACCACAGATTGTAACTCCGTAGGCACTGCCTATACCCGACAATCCTACCATTAACGCTATTCCCAAATAAGCTAAAACAACTGGTTCCATAATTTTTCAATTTAATGTATATTAATATTTTAAGTTCGTTATATTCGTTTCTTGAAAGGTGAATACTTTTTACCCATACCTTCAAATCCGGCACTTTTATAAAATTCTACGAAAGTTAATCGCATCGGATGCACAAGTGCACCAATCATAGCTATTGCAAAATTAAGTGTGTGTCCCACAATTAAAATAAGAAACATCACAATGAATTTTGTAACCACATTTAAATCGGCAGTCATATCAATCGCAATCATATTAAACACTCCACCGAGTATACTACCTGTTAGTCCTAATGCAAACAGACGAACGTACGAAAGTATATCACCAAGTAAACCCGTTGCCATATTGTAAGAATTCCATATTCCGGCTCCAATATTGACAAAAATATTTTTATCGGGTGAATTTAATAGAAATATGGCGATAATGCTAATTGCGATTATACCGTATAAAAGGTAAGTAAAGAACAAAGATAGGGCAACTCCTAAATAAGGCAGACCGTAATTAACAAGTAGTGCTATAATTAGAAGTAGCCAACCGATTTCCGACAATGCATACTTAAATCCGTGCTGCTTAATTATTTTCGCAATCTTTAATCCCATACCGAACAGTATTTGTATCAAACCTATAGCGAATGCGAAAAACATCATTGGGTTATAGCCACCAAGATATTTCCCATAGTTGGCTTGTGTTATAAAATAGCCTTTAACTCCTTGTAACCATGACCATGTAACTGAATCCAAAGATATTCCAAAGAATGAGCCTGTCAGTATTCCCACTATCATTGTGGCTATACCAAGATATTCGCCTAACTTTAAGTAGGGTTTAATTGCAGGCACAACTTTGCGCATACACAAGAATGAAACCAACCAAATTAGCAATCCATAACCACCATCGCCCATACATAAACCGAAAAATAACATAAAGAAAGGTGCGAAGAACGGTGTTAAATCCAATTCGCTATAATTAGGGATATCATACATCGCTCCTATAGGTTCAAAAAGTCGGCTGAATTTGTTGTTCTTCAAAAGTACAGGTACATCGTCTTCTTTTGTTGAGCCTTTGATTTCAAAAAAGACATTTTTACTTTCAAGAAATTCCTCCAATTCTTCCCGACGATTAACAGGGCACCAACCTTCGAGGGATATAATTTTCCCGTCAATTATAGCATCGGATGCGTTTCTTACATTGATTTCATCTGTAGTTTCGTAAATTTTCTCACATTGGTGTTCCAAATGTGTAATTGCATCAACGGTGATTTTGTCTAAATAATGTTGAATGTCTTCTATTTGCAGTTTAGTTTCGTTGAACTTGCGAAGTAGTGTTAGTCTTGGTTCCAGCGGGAATTGATATATTTCCGCATCTTTAATACTATCTTCCTCATCGTTTACGGTAACAAAATAAACCTGACCTTTATATATATTTATCTGTACGGCATTATGTACGTTTTCCCATTCAAGTTGATACTTCTGTTCCGTAGTGGAATAAAAACGTATTTCGCATCCTGCTTCTTTTAGCTGTTCGATCGTTGCTTCGGAGAAATCGCCCCAAGGTTTATAAAGGTCAATCTCTTTTTGAATATTCACCGACTGTTGCAAAAGGTGATCTAAGTTATGATATTGTTTTCTAAGGTGTTCTTCCAACTGTTCCTCCTCCACATCAATTTGTGCGATTTGTTCTGTTATACCTCTCATTTTTAGGCGTTGAATCATATCGTTTAGAAGTTTCACAGTTGATAACTTATGAATCAATAGCTCATCTTTTTCTGAGCGTGCTTTATTTTCATGTATGTGTACCATTCCCTTTTCACGCAGACTATCAATGAACGTTTGATAATCATCGTAAAAAATCAGCAAGGACAATTTTTTCATTGGTACTATCATATCCGCCTATATTTTTTGATTATTCTTAACTATTTTCTGGGCAGACTTGGAAAGATTCTCCTCATCCTCAAGGAAGCGTTTTATTTTCAGTATTGCAGCTTCAAAACCGGGTATTTGCACTTTTTCATACAGGTTAACCTTTTGTGTTGTTTTTTTACGGGCTTTGTCCAATAGTAGCATTTTTCTCAGATAAAATTCCCTTTCCAAAGCTATATTGATTACTTCTTTGAGCATTGCAATTCCGTCTGACAACCATGCAGGAGCATTGAACAAGCTAAAATATTTTGTTTCATACTTAACTTCTTCGAGTATAGGAGTTCGTACACCGGCTATTTTCTTTACGGACATTTTCACATCGGTAATACGCAGAAGTTCGGGATTATATTCGTTGTATAATTGTAACATTCCTGACATGGAGTTAAGAATTTCGGCAAGTTGCCTATCAAATTTGTCGGCATCTTCCTTTGCTTTTTTCACTTCCGAACGCAAAGCAGACTCCTTGTTTTTAATGGTAGGCAAGGCTCTGATACGCATTTTAAGTTGCTTATCCAATGTTTGCAAAGATGTCTTATTATACTGAAACTTAATCATACGACTTTATTTCTGCTGTTCGTAACCGCCGAATTCGTCAACTATTTCTGCTTTTATACCGAGTTCGGCACGTGAAAAGTAAGTACGGAAAAGTTTCCATGCAGTGTCAAGCATTTGATTGATACTCACGTTCACGTCTATTGCGAGGAGTTCGTTTGAATAATCTTTTGCAAATTCGAGAGTACGACGGTCATAATCGGTGAGGTCGAAACCGTTTTCTAACTTAGTACGGGCGTTTGCAGCATCAGCAAATAGGCGTATTGCAGCATTCATAACTTGTGCATGGTCTTTACGAGTTTTTTTGCCTATCACAAGTTGTTTCAATCGTGAAAGACTTCTGAACGGGTCAACTATCACTTTACCTATTTCCGTATCCTTTCGCAAAAAGAGTTGTCCTTCTGTGATGTAGCCGGTGTTATCCGGAATTGCGTGTGTTATATCTCCACCGGAAAGGGTAGTAACCGCAATAATCGTAATCGAACCGCCGGCAGGAAATTGCACGGCTTTTTCATATATTTTAGCCAGATCGGAGTATAATGAACCGGGCATTGAGTCCTTCGATGGAATTTGGTCCATTCGGTTTGAAACTATACTGAGTGCATCTGCATAGAGAGTCATATCGGTAAGTAGAACCAAAACTTTCTCATTTTTATCAACGGCAAAATATTCGGCAGCCGCAAGAGCCATATCGGGCACAAGTAAACGTTCAACCGTAGGATCTTCCGTAGTGTTGATAAAACTCACTATTCTGTCTAATGCTCCGGCATTATCAAATATATTCCTAAAATAAAGGTAATCATCATTAGTCAACCCCATACCACCGAGAATAATGCGGTCTGTTTGAGCACGCAGAGCAACATTTGCCATAACTTGGTTATATGGCTGATCAGGATCGGCAAAAAACGGTATCTTCTGACCGGACACCAGAGTGTTATTCAAGTCGATACCGGCGATACCGGTAGCAATCAATTCGGATGGTTGTTTGCGTCTTACCGGATTTACGGACGGTCCGCCGATTTCTCTTTCTTCCCCGTCAACAGCATGTCCGCCGTCTATAGGGTCGCCGTAAGCATTGAAAAACCTACCGCAAAGTTCCTCGCCAACTCGCAGAGATGGAGCCTTTCCGAGAAAAGTAACTTCCGCATTTGTAGGAATACCTTCCGTTCCGGCGAAAACCTGTAAAGTTATATCATCGCCCCAGATTTTCACTACTTGTGCCAACTTACCATCTACGATTGCAAGTTCATCGTTACCAACACCCTGTGCATTCAAAGAGCATGTTGCTTTGGTGATGCGAGTGATTTTTGTATAGACTTTCTGAAAAGCTGTATTCATATTATATTTTTTATCTTTTATTCATTTCCCAAAAGGAGTATTCCTTTTTTCAAATTGCAGTAACCTTTTCGCTCAATTAGGATAACCTTTTTGGTAAAAAAGACTATCCCAATTTACCAAAAAGGTTATCCTAATTTATTAGTTTACTATTCGTTCTTTCAAAATTGCTTCTATTTCCTGTTCATACTTCTTAAAAGCGTCCGACAGAAACTCGGAGTAGTTCATTTGTTTATAACTGTTTATAATCCGTTTGAAGTAAGGATTAACTTCTTCAAATGATTCAAAATTAAAATCGGCACGCACTATCTGCAAAACCTTGTCCAGCATATATTTCTGGCGTTCCATAGAGGTCGAACCATCAATATTATCGAAAGCATCCTGTTGAAGTATCACAGCATCTATCAATTCCGACTTCCAGAAAGTTATATGATACTCCAAAGGCACTCCGTCATCGCCTAATATGTCAATCTGTTCCGAACGTTCCAAACCTCTCACCAAAGCGTTGCGGGCTTCATTTACGTTGCTTATCCAGTCTTCCGAAATAAATTCCTTTGCATATCTTTCATATTCCGGATATTCGAGATATTTGGAATAAGAATCGAGTGTATTAATTGCAGGATACCGTTTAGAATCGGCACGCGACTGAGAAAGAGCATAGAAACAGCGTGCCACTTTTTTTGTCGATTCCGTTACCGGTTCTTTCAAGTTACCACCGGCAGGAGATACCGTACCGATAAAAGTAACCGAACCTGTTTCCTTATTATTAAGGTAAACAATACCTGCTCTTGCATAAAAGTTAGCAATAATAGCCGACAAGTCCATAGGAAAAGCATCTTGTCCCGGAAGTTCCTCCATACGGTTAGACATTTCCCTCAATGCTTGTGCCCAACGTGAAGTGGAGTCAGCCAACAGTAGCACCTTCATACCCATCGCACGATAGTATTCTCCTATTGTCATCGCCGTATAAACGGAAGCCTCACGGGCAGCCACCGGCATATTAGACGTATTAGCAATAATAGTGGTACGCTCATAAAGTGAACGTCCGGAACGTGGGTCTTGCAAAAGTGGAAACTCAGTAAAGATTTCCACCACTTCATTTGCTCTTTCTCCGCATGCTGCCATAATAATCACGTCGGCATCCGCAAAACGTGCAAGAGAATGTTGCAATACGGTCTTACCCGTACCGAAAGGACCCGGAATAAAGCCCGTACCACCTTCAAGTATAGGATTCATAGTATCAATAACTCTAACTCCTGTTTCCATCTGTCGGTATGGACGAGGCTTGTCGACATAATTGCGCATCGCCAACTTAACAGGCCACTTTTGCACCATTGTAACCTGATGTTCTTCGCCTTTCGCATCTTTCAAAACGGCGATAGTATCTTTTATTGTGTACTTACCTGCGTTTACAACTGATGCCACCGTGTATTCTCCTTCCCATTTAAAGGGTACCATTATTTTATGGTCGAGCCAATTCTCTTTCACATTTGCCAACCAATCGGCAGACCTAACGACATCGCCAACCTGTACTAACGGTTCAAGTTCCCACTCCCTATCTTCATCCAACGGATTAGTATACTCGCCACGTTTCAAAAAAACACCGGTCATCTTGTCAAGGTCATTTTGCAAACCGTCAAAATTCTTTGAAAGTAGTCCCGGTCCCAAAGTAACTTCGAGAAGATGTTGCTCAAACTCAACAATCATACCCGGCTTTAATCCTCGTGTACTCTCAAACACTTGGACATAGGCAATATCGCCGATAAATTTAATAACCTCAGCCATGAGTCTTTCCTTGCCCGTTTCTATGAAGCAAATCTCATTTTGCGACACCGGTCCGTCAACTGCCACAAGCACTAAGTTGGAGATGATACTCCTTACCTTACCTTTTGTCTTATCCATTTCGTATATTTTTGCGTTACTTAGCTCTCAAACTGTTTCTCAAACGTGAGACTGTTTTTAAATTTCTCTATCATTTCCATGAATATCCTGCGTCCCGAATCCGTGTTCATCCTACTCCAACGTTCTACAATAAGCAATTGCAAGGCAAATCCTATCACACGCTCTATTGAAAAGTACTTAAACATCAAATTCTCATCTATAAAATCCCAAACCAACATATCTATCCCTTTTTCTCTCTCAATAAGATCTGTTTGTTCCATAAGTGCAATAACTCTCTCTGTCCATGCAAACTCAACGGAAAGTCCGAAATCCTTACTATGGTTAGTACGCAGAGCCTCTGCAAATTCATTGTTACCTATGACCTCAGTTTCAATATTTGCAGAATATTTCTTGGCATTAATTGCTACGGTTAAGTTTTTGAGATTTAAAAAGAACTCCGCATAACTTGCAAGAAATTTATTATTAGAAGATTTCATACTTTCATAGTACATTTCGTTCAACCCATTCTCAGGCGACAACGATTTATCATCAAAATATCCATCCTTAAACAACACAATAAAATCATTCAAATATTCAGGCAGATTATTTTCGGGATTTTCAATCTCTGCTTCCAAAACATCCATAGAATAAACAGTTTCAACATCCTGTAAAGCATTGTGTTTATTCAGTAACCGTAGCACTTGAGCATTATCATTATTTAGAAAGACCATGTCGAGCAACTTTTTATCATCACCTATAACATACACCGCCGCTTGCTCTCTAAAATCCTCAACCGACAGGGCAAGTTTACCATCACGTACAAGTTCGGGTAGTCCTGCAATAAAAGCCGTGTAATCACTCATACAACAAGCCTTTTGACATACCTTTTAAATATTGCCGAAAGAATGATTCAAACAATTCTTCGGAAAACATGATTTTGTAACTACCGTCTTTGGGTTGAATCAAGAAACCTTCTTTTTGATTACCAACAGTTAGTGTAAGTCCCTTGTTTAATAAAAGTTGGTATTTTTCTGCAATAAAAGCCTTAAAATCATCTTTATCCTTTTCAGGAAGCAGAATATCCATATCTCCCACACCACCATTCGCATCCCATTTCTCTACAATCTTCATCAAAAGACTATGGATAAAGGTTTTATCCTCAAAACTTATTTTAGCTAAATCTTTTGCAACTTTAAGCGAAAGCATATCGGTTATCTCTTGTTTCAAAACTGCCACTGCCTGACGTGCACTTAAATTCATCTCCGATTCGGCTTTTTTTCGAGTATTTTCAGCCTCAGTCTTAGCATCACTATCAATTACCTTTGCTTTTTCATTTGCATCTTTCAAGATTTGTTGTGCTTCCTGCTTTGCTTTTTCGATTATTCCTTCCGCTTCGGACTTTGCTTTGTTGACACCCTCATCGTAAAGTTTCTTCGCTAAAATATCTAACTTATTATCCATCGCTATATTTTTGATTTCTAAATATCTACGTAACTATCGGCTGTTTGTTCACGATTTGCCCGACGAATTTAAACCTTTTGCATGGAAATTGCAAATAAAATAAGGACAGATTATTAATACAATATGACATAAGCAACGCTCCGCTCGCCTAAGGGTATGGAAATGTTGTTGTAGGGGTGTTGCATGCAACGCCCGAAAACATGCACCACGTATACTGTTACCCCTCCGGTCGCTGACCTGCGGTAGGACACGGGCGACCTGCGGTAGTACCAGACATCATCATCGGGCGTATGGCATACGCCCAAACATTATAGGGGTTGCGGGTATTATATTGTGGGGCGTGAAAATTTTTCTAACATTTTTTTGCAGATATTAAAGATTATTTTTTACATTTGCATCGCAATAGTTTCTTTGCAAAAACCATGGTTTATTTCGCCTCTTTTTTTCCCTTTTTCGGTCTCTTCCGTTTTCATTTTGATATGTTGTAATTGTTTAGAAATATTGCAGTTAGCTTCTTTTTGCAAACGACCCTATTTCATT
>JAISHE010000043.1 GCA_031262745.1 Culturomica sp.
ATCCCAAGACAGTGAAAATGAAATCATTACAGTGTCGCCGCTTAAAAAAACAGACGGCTTTGAATTGAACCTCACATTATTAGCTAAAACATTTGTGCTCAACAGGATACAGGCACAAATTAAAAAATTGCGAAATCCATGGGTTTTTTAGCCTCAAAAAACGGCAAAAATCAAGAAAATCGGTTTGGTTGAAAAAGAAGCTAACTGCAATATTTTTAAACAATTACATCATATCAATATGAAAACGGAAGAGACCGAAAAAGGGAAAAAAAGAGGCGAAATTAACCATGGTTTTTGTAAAGAAACTATTGCGATGCAAATGTAAAAAATAATCTTTAATATCTGCAAAAAAATGTTAGAAAAATTTTTCAGAGGTATATAATAAAAAAACGAGGCTACCTTAAAAAAGGTAACCTCATCCATTATTAATTATTAATCATTAAAATTATGAAAGAAAACTCTTTACATTAGGAAACTTAACATTGCACCGGCAGCAACAG
The DNA here is from genome assembly GCA_031262745.1 of Culturomica sp. Classification (GTDB taxonomy): domain Bacteria; phylum Bacteroidota; class Bacteroidia; order Bacteroidales; family Marinifilaceae; genus JAISHE01. The sequence continues at coordinate 501 of JAISHE010000043.1, forward strand.
CCGAACCGATAACACCGGCAACGTTTGGTGCCATTGCGTGCATAAGCAGGAAGTTGCTCTTATCATATTGCTGTCCTATATTATGTACAACACGAGCACTGTCCGGCACAGCCGAAACACCTGCCGCACCAAGCATCGGATTAACGGGATTATCTTTGGGCGATAATAAATTCATTAATTTTCCAAATAGCACTCCGCCTGCGGTGGCAATGATGAACGACAAAGCTCCGAGTCCGAATATTAGGATTGAATCCGCCTTTAGGAACACGTCAGCCTGAGTAGAAGCTCCCACCGTTACGCCGAGTAATATGGTGATAGTGTCAATCAATGCGTTGCTTGCTGTGTTTGCCAAACGGTTGGTAACAGTAGATTCTTTCAAAATATTACCTAAAAACAACATACCCAGCAACGGCAGTGCGGAAGGTGCGATAAATGCCGTCAACAATAGCCCGATAATGGGGAACAACTGTTTTTCCAAACGGCTCACAACACGCGGAGCACGCATCTTTATCAGACGTTCCTTTTTTGTTGTGAGAAGTTTAATAATAGGCGGTTGTATAACAGGTACCAAAGCCATGTAGGAATAAGCGGCAATGGCGATAGGTCCGATAAGGTTCTTAACCATTGTGCCGTCAGCCAACATATTGACACCGTTTGCCAACTTCGAGGAAAGGAAAATAGCCGTAGGACCGTCGGCACCACCGATGATACCGATTGCACCTGCTTCCGGCGGAGCAAATCCAAGCCACAAAGCACCGAGAAATGTTGCAAACACACCAATCTGTGCGGCAGCTCCCAACAACATCAAACGAGGGTTGGAAATAAGAGCCGAAAAGTCGGTCATTGCACCGATGCCAAGGAATATAAGCGGCGGATACCAGCCGTTTACAACCCCTCCGTAAAGTATGTTAAACACAGAGCCGGGTTCGTAGATACCAAGTTGCAAATTGAAGTTTTCCGCCATATAGAACGGTATATTACCTATTATAATACCCATACCTATAGGGATGAGCAACAAAGGTTCGTAGTCAAACCTGATAGCCAACCATATAAATAGTAGTGCAATCATAATCATATAGAGATTGCCCATACTTGCATTTGCAAATCCCGTGAACTCCCAGAAGTTCTTTATACCGGCTACGGCATCCGAATTATGGTGGGCATTCATTTGAGGATTATCAAATTTAAGCGTCTTACCGTCCACAGTGGCAACTCTTGTTCCCAATTCGACAGTTATCTCTCTTGTGGCATAACTGCTTGACGATGAACCGGCGGTTGTGTTTTTAGAATACAAAGTTATTTTCTTAGGGTTGTAAGTCATAATAACTTTGTTGCCGTCCAACGACCATGTGCCGGTGAAACGCTGCTTGATGGAGTCCATCGTAAAAGTGTTGCCCCGTTCAAAGTTATAAGTCATATACCTTGAAACGGTGCGCGCATCTTTAGATGTATCGCCTGTTGCTTTCGGAATGTAGCCACCGGAGTAATTAAGCCATTTACCACCTATTAGGTGTTGACGTAATTCTTCATTTTGAGGTGTTTGGGCACTACTGATTCCAATAGCAAACGACAATGCAAATAGAATAAATATAAGTTTCTTCATTACGTTTCTGTTTATTCTATTTCTAATAAAACATCTCCTTGCAGGACGCTATCGCCTTCTTTGGCTTTTACGGATTTCACAGTACCCGATTTGTCGGTGATAATGTTGTTGTCCATTTTCATAGCTTCCATAATCATAACCACATCACCTATTTTCACACTGCTGCCCACTGCCACGCTCACTTTCTTAATCAAGCCCGGCAGAGGAGCCGTAACCTTATACATACTGCCGCCGGTGGTGGTTGGAGTTTTTTTGATTTCGCCTTCACCGGCTTGGTTAACAACAGGTTTATTGCTTAATACCGGAGTTTTGGGTTTGCTCTTCATTTCTTCACCCGTAACTTCGATGCTGTAAGGAGTACCGTTGATTTCAACGGTGGCATTCACCCCGTCGAATTCGCTTACTTCCGCTTCGTAATTTTGTCCGTTTATTTTAAATTTGAATTTTTTCATAATAGTTTATTTTTTTACCGGTTGATTCATAACACCATATATCTTTGAATTCCATGGAGAATACTGTTTCGGTGCAGTTTGTATTGTGATAATATTACTTTCATTGTCGTGCAGTTCATTGAAATACATGTACAATGCCATTGCAATGGCAACATTAACATCAACTTCCATACTCACTTCCGCCACAGGTGCTTCACCTTCTTTTTTCATGTTTTTCCGCGCCTTCATTAACAGTAGTTTGGATAAACCTGCGAAAAGCATATACAGAATTGTCAATGAACAAAACACTACAAGAAAACTTACAATAGTAACAGTGTCGCCACCTTTATCTATAATGTCCGTAAATAATGCAATCATATTTATCATATCACATCATATTATAAAGGTATATTACTGTGTTTCTTAGGCGGATTCACAACTTTCTTGGTTCTTAGACTTTCAAAAGCTCTAATCACGCGGAAACGAGTGTTGCGGGGTTCGATAACATCGTCGATGTAGCCGAATGCGGCAGCTTGGTAGGGATTAGCAAATGCTTCATCATATTCCGCAACTTTTTCTTGAACAAACTTGGCTTTTTCTTCTTCCGTTTGGAATTTAGCCAATTCTTTACCTTGCAGAACTTCGATAGCTCCCTGTGCACCCATAACGGCAATCTGTGCCGAGGGCCAAGCATAGTTGTAGTCGCCTCTCAATTGTTTACATGACATCACATCATGAGCACCACCGTAGGATTTACGCAAAGTTACCGTAACCTTAGGCACGGTAGCTTCTCCGTAAGCAAATAGCAACTTGGCTCCGTGTATGATAATACCGCCGTATTCCTGACCGCTACCCGGAAGGAATCCCGGAACGTCAACCAACGTCAGGATAGGGATGTTGAAACAGTCGCAGAAACGCACAAAACGTGCAGCTTTACGTGAAGCCTCAATGTCAAGAACTCCCGCAAGGAAGTTAGGCTGATTGGCAATCACACCGATAGGCATACCGTCCATACGGCAAAAACCAGTGATTATATTTTTTGCATAATTGCGGTGAACTTCAAGGAATTCGCCGTAGTCAACAATGGATTCGATAACGTTCAACACGTTGTAGGGCTGATTTGGACTATCAGGAATAATAGTGTTTAAAGCATCCTCCAAACGGTCGATAGGGTCGGTACATGGAATAACCGGTGCATCTTCCAAATTGTTTGAAGGCAGATATGAAAGAAGTTTTCTAATGACCATGATACCGTCTTCTTCGTTGTCAACTCTGAAATGTGCAACTCCGGATTTTGAAGAGTGGATACCGGCACCACCGAGATCGTCGGTTGAAATAGTTTCACCCGTAACGGTTTTCACAACCTTAGGACCGGTAACGAACATATATGAAGTACCTTCGGTCATGATAATAAAGTCTGTGAGCGCAGGAGAATAAACAGCACCGCCGGCGCAAGGTCCGAAGATAGCCGAAATTTGCGGGATAACTCCGGAAGCCATGATATTACGCTGGAAAATTTCCGCATAACCGGCAAGAGATGTAACACCTTCCTGAATGCGTGCACCGCCGGAATCGTTCAAACCGATTACCGGAGCACCGGCAATCATCGCTTTGTCCATAACCTTGCAAATTTTTTGCGCCATAGTTTCCGAAAGAGCACCTCCGAACACCGTGAAATCCTGTGCAAACACAAATACCAAACGTCCGTCAATTGTACCTTGACCTGTAACAACTCCGTCACCGAGGAATTTGTTCTTTTCCATGTCGAAATTGTTGCATCTGTGGGTTACGAACATGTCAAATTCTTCAAAACTGCCGTCGTCTAAAAGCATTTCAATGCGTTCACGTGCAGTTTGTTTACCTTTTTGATGCTGAGCTTCAATCCTTTTCTCTCCGCCGCCGAGCTTAGCTTGCACACGAAGGTCAATAAGTTTTTTAATTTTATCCTGATTAGTTGCCATTTTATATTATGATTATAAATTTCTTCTTTATTTCTTTCCGCATAATTCGGTGAGCACTCTGCAAGTAGATTTCGGATGCAGAAAACCAATCATCAATCCTTCAGCACCTTGACGCGGTTCCTTGTCGATCAACCTGCAACCGGCTGCCTCAGCGTCTTTCAGAGCCTGAGCAACGTCTTCAACGGCAAATGCCATGTGGTGGATACCACCTCCCGTTTTTTCAACAAATTTACCGATAGGTCCTTCCGGATCGGTGGTTTCAAGCAGTTCTATTTTGGTTTCACCAACTTTGAAAAAAGCTGTTTTCACCTTTTGGTCTTTAACTTCTTCAACTGCATAACATTGCAGACCTAATACTTTTTCATAAAACGGAATGGCTTCTTCAAGACTTTCAACGGCAATCCCGATGTGTTCAATATGAGTAGGTTTCATAACGGATGTGAGATTAAATATTTAATTAGTTATTATTGAGTATTTTACAGAAAGATGTGTTTTAAAACATATTTTCAAAAATACCTCGCAAAGGTACTCATACTTATTTCTAATATCAAAAGTTTTAGCTTGTTTTTTTTGAAAAAAGATAGGATTTTACATACCTTGCAGTCCGATTGAAAATTCAAATAAAAATTTAAAATTATAAGATATGTTTGAAGCAAGTTTATATCAAAAAAGAAGGACGCAACTGAAAAGTAGAATTAAAAACGGATTAGTGTTGATACTTGGCAACAACGAAGTTGCCTATAATTACCCCAACAACACTTATAAGTTTCGTCAAGACAGTAATTTCCTATATTTCTTCGGATTAAATTTACCGGAATTTGCAGGTTTGTTGGATGTTGACAGCGGGGAGGAAATCCTTTTCGGTAATGATGTTGACATTGATGATATTATTTGGATGGGTGCTCAACCTTCGGTGAAGGAACTCGGTGAAAAAGTCGGCATTCATTCTACTCGACCTTTTAAGGAACTTGCGGAATATGTGAAAAAAGCAATCATCGCAGGCAGGAAGATTCATTTTCTACCGCCTTACCGTTATAGAAACATGCAATTTTTGGAAGATGTTTTAGGCTTGCATCATTCGATGTTGAAGGATTATGCTTCTCTGGAATTAGTGCATGCCGTGATTTCATTGCGTTCTATTAAAGACAGTTACGAGATAGAAGAAATAAGAAGAGCATGCAATATCGGTTACGAAATGCACATTGCTGCTATGCGCAATTGTCATGCCGGACGTAAGGAACAGGAAATTGCCGGTATATTAGAAGGTATATCGGCTTCTTACGGTAGCATGGTTTCATTTCCGGTGATACTTTCGCAAAACGGTCAAACTTTGCATAACCATGATCACAGTCAAACTTTGCAAAAAGGTCGAATGATGCTCACCGATGCCGGTGCGGAAAACGATATGAATTATTGTTCCGATTTCACCCGCACCACACCTGTCGACGGAGTATTCGATCAACGTCAAAAAGACATATACAACATTGTATTGGCTTGCAATGAAAAAGCAAGAGAAATTTCAAAGCCGGGTGTTACTTACTTGTCTATACATTTGAACGTGTGTAAGATTCTTACCGAAGGTTTGAAAGCATTGGGATTGATGAAGGGTAACACCGATGATGCCGTTGCAGCCGGAGCACACGCTTTGTTTATGCCTCACGGACTTGGACACATGATGGGCTTGGATGTGCACGATATGGAGGATTTAGACCAAATTTACGTAGGTTATGACGAAAAAACACGACCGGCTACTCAATTCGGTACTGCTTCATTACGTATGGGTAGGGAATTGCAGGAAGGATTTGTGGTTACCGACGAACCCGGTTGCTATTTCATTCCGGAATTAATCGACCGTTGGAAACAACAAGGTTTACATAAAGACTTTCTTAATTATGATGTCATTGAAACCTATAAAAATTTCGGCGGCATACGCATAGAAGATGACCTTTTAATTACCTCCGACGGGTGTAGACTTCTCGGAGATAAGCGTCTTCCCGTAACACCGGAAGAAATTGAAATCGCCGTTAACGGTTAATTTTAAAGTCCCCTATTTTTGTTTCTAATAAAAAATATCTATTTTAGAGGGCTAAAAATTGAAGAAATATTAAAAAATTAAATAGTTGATTATATGAAATTTATTGTATCCAGTAGTACGATGCTTGCAAGGGTGCAGGCTATAAGTAAGGTGATTGGCGGAAAATCGACACAAGCAATATTGGATAATGTTTTGCTTGTTGCAAAAGGAGGTACGCTATATGCAACGGCTTCCGATAAGGAAACCACGATGGAGACCAAGATTGTACTCGAAAAGTTGGAAAAAGATGGAAAAATAACCATTCCTGCAAAAATATTGCTGGATATGTTGAAAGAATTTCCCGAACAACCGCTTACTTTCGATATTAACGAAGCTACTAATGAAGTGAAAATCATTTCCGATAAAGGTGAGTTTTCCGTGCATGGAGAAAGTGCGGAAGATTATCCTCTTCCTGTAGCGATGGATGAAGCGGCTGTTAAGTTTGAAACCAAATGCGGATTGATGCTCGACGGTATAAATAAAACATTCTTTGCTACTGCAAATGATGACTTGCGTCCTGTTATGAACTGTATCCTTGTTGAGATGAACGAAGATAATTTCACTTTTGTGGCATCGGATGCACATAAATTAGTGCGTTACAAAAGATTGGATGCAAAAAGTGAAAACGGTCAGCATACATTAATATTACCGAAGAAACCGGCTTTGATGTTGAAAAACATTTTACCGAAAGATGATTCCGCTTTGCAAATGTCGTTTAATGAGCGCATGGCATCATTTGTTTTCGGTGATTACAAAATGACGGCAACACTGGTTGAAGGACGTTTCCCGAATTACAATTCGGTGATACCTCAAAATAATCCTAAAAAAGTGATTATAGAAAAGAAAGAATTGTACAATTCATTGAGACGTGTGTCGGTTATGGCTAATCAGGCAAGTAATTTGGTGAAATTTGATTTGGAAGCCGAAAAATTGACTATTTCCGCACAGGATGTTGACTATGCAATGTCAGGACATGAAACTATTATATGTCAATATGAAGGAGATAGGATAGAAATCGGTTTTAAATCACCGTTCTTGCAGGAAATTCTTTCTAATATGACTTCTGAAAATGTGGTATTGGAACTTTCGGATCCCACTCGTCCCGGACTTTTTCTACCGTTTGAAAACGATGACGAGGATGAAGATTTGTTGATGCTTCTGATGCCGATGATGGTTTGATTAAGAGTGTTATGTACCGTAACATTTAGTGGCAGAGAGGCTGTTGACATTAGGCAGTCTCTCTGTTTTTACAATTAACGGATAATTAAGATGAAATTAAATTTAACTAACAGTATTATATTTTTTGACCTTGAAACCACAGGTATCAATATTTCCAAGGACAGAATAGTTGAAATAAGTTTATTAAAAGTTACTACAAACGGTAATGAAGAACTTAAAACCACTCGTATCAATCCGGAAATGCCTATACCGGCAGAAGCCACAGCCGTGCATGGCATCACTAATGAGGACGTAAAAGATTGTCCGAAGTTCAAAGACATTGCAAAAACACTTGCCCGTTATATGGAAGGCTGTGATTTGGGCGGCTTTAATTCAAATCGTTTTGACATACCGCTTTTGGCGGAAGAATTTTTAAGGGCAGGAGTAGATCTTGATATGAAAAAGCGGAAGTTTGTGGATGTACAGAATATTTTTCATAAAATGGAGCAACGCAATTTGACGGCGGCTTATAAGTTTTATTGCGGCAAAAATCTTAAAGATGCCCATTCTGCAAGTGCCGACACTGTGGCAACTTATGAAGTGTTGCAAGCACAACTTGATAAATATGATGAGCAACTTGAAAATAATATTGATTTTCTTTCTAAGTTCTCAACCCAAAATTTTACAGCCGACTTTGCCGGATTTATAATCTATAATTCTCGAAATGAGGAAACTTTTAATTTCGGTAAATATAAAGGTAAAACCGTAGTACAAACCTTAAAGGAAGATCCCGGATATTTTTCATGGATTTTACAGGGTGATTTCCCGCTGTACACTAAAAAGGTGCTCACCGAAATCAAGTTGAGAAGCAGTAACTTAATAAGATAAATTAAATCTTAATACGAAGATGAGGGAATTGATAAAAAAAGAATTGAAACTGTTTTTCACTTCCCTTTCAGGATATGTAATACTTGCGACGTTTCTATTTGCTACGGGTTTGTTTCTTTGGGTAGTGCCCGGAGTTTATAACATACCGGAGAGTGGGATGGCGGATTTGCAACCGTTTTTTTCGCTTGCACCTGTACTCTATCTTTTTTTGGTACCGGCTTTATGTATGCGGCTTTTTGCGGAAGAAAGGCGTGCCGGCACTTTGGAGTTGTTACTTACTCGCCCGATAGCTTTGTGGAAAATAATAGCAGCCAAATATTTATCCGGTTTACTGTTGGTATTGCTTTCTATATTGCCTACATTCATATATCCCCTAAGTTTATCGGCTTTAGCACAACCCGAAGGTTATATTGACACCGGTGGTATTATCGGTTCATACTTTGGGTTAATATTTCTTGCAGCTGTCTACGTAGCAGCCGGTGTGTGGGCATCGTCTCTGACCGATAATCAGGTGGTTGCATTTTTATATGCGTTATTGCTTTCTTTTTTACTTTTTTCCGGCTTTGATTTTATTGCCGAGATACCTTTATTTGAAAACTATCGCAACCAAATAGTTCCGCTTGGCATAAATTATCACTATGAACCGATGTCGAGAGGTTTGATTTCCCTTTCGGACGTGGTTTATTTCCTTTCGGTGGTGATGATTTTTCTATTTTTGACTTCTTGCAGATTTCAAAGATATGGTAGTAAGGTAGTATATTTTCTACTGTTATTAATATGTGTCAATTGGTTTGCCGGAAGATTCTATTTGAATTTGGACATTACTAATGATAAGCGTTACACTCTTTCCGAAAATACTCGTAAGTTGTTGGAAAATTTGGACAAACCTGTAAAAGTTGAAATCTTTCTTGCAGGAAATCTTCCTCCTGCAATTCAAAGGATTCAACATGCTGCTACCGCTATGTTGGATGAGTTTAATCGTTTGTCGGACAATCGCATACAATACGTTGTTGTTGATCCGGCAAAGATTACTAAAACCGATGAGAAGAAACAATTAGTCAGGTATCTTGCGGATGTGGGCATAAATCCTGTAAATCTTAGTCGTACAACGGAAGATGAACAGCTTAGTCAGCAAATTATATTTCCGGGTATTTTTATGTACAATGATGAAAAAGGTACTAATATAAATTTGTTGAAAAATATTCCGGGTTATTCACCTGATGAAAACATAAATTACTCGGTTGAAATACTTGAATATGACCTCACTAATGCTCTACGTGCAATAACAAATGAAGAGCGTAAATCAATCGGTTTCTTGACCGGTCAGGGAGAGTATACTTATCGTGAATTGGAAGATATTGCAACTACACTCTCTTATTATTATCAGGTTGATTTTGTGAATATAGATACGGTCGGAACGGACATTTCACACTATTCGGCACTAATAATTGCCGGACCTTCGGAACGATTTTCGGAGAAGGATAAATATATTATTGATCAGTATCTTATGCAAGGTGGACGTTTATTATGGTGCATTGATGAAGTGGATGTGAGGAATGAAAAACTATATGAATCAGCAACTACTTATGCTATTTATAAGCCTCTTAACGTGGAAGATATGTTTTTTAAATATGGCTTGCGGGTGAATCCGGATGTTGTCATTGACGGTAATTGCGCAATGGTTAAGATAAACACGGCACTTATAGGCAATCCGCCTCAGTACGCCACTGTGCCTTGGTATTTCTCGCCTTTGGTTTCAAACAGGCATAATCCTATTACAAGCGGATTGCTTCCGATCCGTTTGGATTATGCAAACAGTATCGACACGTTGGGAGGTAGTAAACAGCTTAAAAAGACTGTTATTTTGACATCTTCTCAACATGCGGCACTTGTGAAAACGCCGGCACCTATTTCGCTCTATATCACGGAAGAAAAAATGTCGGCTGATAAGTTTAACCGTTCTAACGTGCCTGTGGCAGTGATGGTTGAAGGGATATTTCCTTCGCTTTTTCAGTTCAATCGTAGATATGAAGGAAGTGTAAATGAGTCTTTCCGTTCGGAAAGTTTATATAGTAAGATTATAGTAGTTGCAGACGGAGATGTAATTCGCAACAAAGTTAGAGGAAGCGGTGAAAACACTACTATTTTACCGCTCGGCTATGACGATGATACCGGTATTTTGCATGGAAATAAGGATTTTATACTTAATGTTGTGAACACCCTTTGCGACGATGACGGTTGGATGGAATTGCGTGGCAGAAATCTTTCAATGTACTTGTTGAACAAAACTAAACTCAAATCCGAAAGAAATTACTGGCAGATGCTTAATTTGTTGGTACCTTTTGGAATCATTTTGGTTTTCGGTGGATTATATTCTCTCATTCGTAAATACAGGTATACTGCCAATTTACATTGAAATGCGACATTTTCGTAACCGTAGTATGTAGGGGCGTTGCATGCAACGCCCAAAAAACATATCAATGTGGTTGTCTTTCAGCTCGCAGAGCCTGATTTCCATAACCTTATATGTGAGCCATATATAAAGGTCGACATTGGTTTCATTATCTAACTCCACTTAGTCTCCAACTTAGTCTCCACTTATACCTACACTTAGTCTCCCAAAGGACTATCAGCAGAATATGCGGTAGTGGTATAATATCGTTGTTTCGAACTACTCGGCTTTTCTGGTATTTCCAAGAGCAATAAGGCTCAGTAGCAAAACCCTGTGGAAATAAAAAACGTATCTTTGTAAAAAAAAGAAAAGATGTACAAAGATACTATTTTTTATTTCCACAGGGTTTTGCTACTGAGCCGGTATAACCTTTCTGTAACCGTAATTAAAGCTACGTTAAACTTTTCGGCATTTCTTCACTCAAAAATTGAACCTAAATTAAACCTAAATTGAAGTTTTTGCACATTTCATTTGGTCTCTACGATGCTTGCCAAC
>JAISHE010000052.1 GCA_031262745.1 Culturomica sp.
GCAATTTCTTATACCTTGCCCCTGTAAGGTGTTCCTCATACAATTCATAAAAATTAAAGTCGCAGAAATAAAGCAACTTGTTCAATACAGTTTCTCCGATATTCGGTTTACCTGCACAACATTCAAGAATGTAAAGCAACACGTTTTTAAACTTGTTTACGTTAAGGTTGGGAACAGAAATCCGTAAATCGGACTTTTCTTCCACTTTTGGTTGTTCGTGTTGAAGCACTTCGTCTGTTTTAAAGTCGGGCGACAGAAATTCGTCTAACGAAAATTCAAGCACTTGCGACAAACGAAACAACTCAAATACATCAATGTTACGATTACCCAATTCAATTTGAGCTAAAGACGGTCGGGACATTTCGATACTTTTTGCCAAATCTTCTTGCGACAATCCTTTGGTTTTGCGTAGTTCCATAATTCGCTGACCAATTTGTTTTTGCGACAGTTTTAACTTCATTTTATTTATGTTTATGATTTGCTTTCGGGGACAAAGATAAGCAATGTTTTATTTTCAAACAAACAGATGTTTTAAATTATTACAAAGGTTTTCAACATAGCAAGCACCCAAGACAACAAAGGACGGACAAGGCAAAAGCCCAGCTGCCAACGTGCCGCCTCTACATCCTTGCTCGACGGGTATTCATAAAAACAACCTCCCGCTTGCATTTCATCAAGACGGGAGGGCAAAAAATATTTATTTACTGATCTTCTCTTTACAGCTTCTCTGCCATAGCACGTGCAATCTTACGACAAGTGTCCTGACCGGAAGCAGGCATTTCTCCGCTAATTTCAAAATTAGGTGCAACAACTTCCCATTTCATGCGCTCTGCAAATTCCGTGAAGCGCGGTATTGCACCACCCACCCAACTCATATTTGCAAAGAATGAAACGTATCTGTCTTTCACTCGCATGTTTTCCAATTCCGCAAGCAGTGTATCCATTGTGGGAAATATGCCGCTATTGTAGGCACAACTGCCCATAATCACTCCTTTGTAGCGGAAAATGTCGTTTATGATGTAAGACGGATGTGTTTTGGAAGTGTCGTGAATACGGATTTTCTTAACTCCTTCTTCGGCAAGATACCAAGCTATGGTGTCAGCCATTTTTTCGGTGTGTCCGTACATGGAACTGAAAACCACCACCACTCCCGGATCGGATCCGTAGCAGCTCCATTTTTCATATTTTGCAACAATTTCCGAAATATAGCTACGCCAAACGGGTCCGTGAGTGGGGCAAATCATGTCGATTTTCAAACCGCTTAATTTACGCAAAGCAGAATGTGCGGGCGAACCGTATTTACCTACAATGTTGGAATAATAACGGCTGATTTCTTCTTCCAAATAATCCAAATCCAATTGGTCGTCGAAAATACCGCCGTCAAGGGTGCCGAATGAACCGAAAATATCCGCACTGAACAACACTCCGTCGTCCGGCAAATAGGTAACCATTGTTTCGGGCCAATGTACCATAGGCACAAGGTAGAATGTCAACTCACGCTTACCGATGTTTAACGTCGTACCGTCTTTCACTTCCACGATACGGCTTTGTTCGCCGTAGAAGTTTTTCAAAATCGGGAAGGTTTTGCAATTGCCGACAAGAGTAATTTCGGGATACCGACAGAGTATGCTCTTTATCGCACCGGAATGGTCAGGTTCAACGTGATTTATCACGAGATAGTCAATCTGCCTTTCTCCGAGAATACTTTGGATTTTTTCTATGAAATTATCCATCATACTCTTTTCAATGGTATCAATAAGAGCAACTTTTTCATCAACTACGAGGTAGGAATTATAGGCAACACCTTTCGGAAGTGTCCAATAATTCTCAAAAAGATGAGTCCTTCTGTCGTTCTCTCCGAGCCAGTAGATATTTTCCTTAATTTCAATCGCAGGTTTCATTTATTTTATATTAAGTTTCTTTTTAAGATCTTTCGGGAGAGCGTCTTTATGAATCAAGATAGTAGTAGTTTTATATGCCACAAAAGGATATGAAGCATAGAGATAGCCTTTGTACTTGTTGTAAGTGCCCCATGAGTTCTTAACAATAAAATACTTGTTTCCGTTTTGGTCAACGGCTTTGCCGACTACGTGCATACCGTGGTCATCCGTAGTTTCAAAATTATCGAAAGCCTCCTGACGCATTTCCTGGGTTATGTTCTTTTCCTTTCCGGGCTTATCCATCTTATAAATTTGAGCATCCTTTTCTTTTTGACTCATAGCTACCCATTTTGTAATCTCGGCATCGGTCATATCCGTGAAATCTTTATCGGGCACAACAGCCAAACCGTCACGTGAAAATCCTTTTTCACTCACATCCGTACCCCAAGCAAAGGTGTAACCGTTGTCAATAGCCTTGTCAAGAACATCCATCAATTCGTCTATAGGCAAATTATAACTTTCTTCTCCTATCCAATTGTCGGGAATTTCAAGAATGAACTTTTCATAGAACGGGTGATGAGTGAAAGAAGTCAAACTAACATAATCATCCATCTTCAAATCCGTTTCTTTTGCAAAAGACATAGGAGTGTATTCCTTACCGTTGTATTTGAAATTTTCAGGAATTGCGCCAAGATAAGCATCAAGAACTGCATCGAAACCGCGTTTCCAAGCAGTACTCAAACGGCGGTTGGGATTCTTAACAACAGCATCCAAATAGCCTTTCAAGACAGCGTCCAATTCTCCGTGAACGTGAATGTCTTCACCGTAATTCAAACCCTTGTACAATTCCAAAGGCACCATACCGTAGTTCTTGAAAGCCCAAACAACATCGGCAGCAGCTCCGCCCTGACCGAAGTTCAAATTACCGTGCATGCGCACATATTTATCGGCTTTTGCCTGATAAGTGTGCCAAACAACAAACATAGGCGAAATATCTATCGCCGGTTTGCCCAAACGAATCATCTCGGTTTCAAAAAATGAAATGGTTGACCATGACCAGCATGTGCCGGCTCTATCCTGCGATTTAACGTTTGTGGCAGGCAGACGTTTGATGTCTGTGAACACGTAACCGTCTTTCTTGGTTTCTTCCTTATTTTCCTGAGCGAAAATGCAAAAAGTTGCAAACAACGTTGCTGCAATTAATAAAATTATTTTCTTCATTTTTTAGAGTTTTAGTTTATGGTTTATTTATATGTTTTAAAGAGAAAAAGCACGCTTGTCTTTGCTTATAAAGTGAAATTTCAAATTTGTAAGCATTATAAACACAATAGAGAATACGAGCATAATAACGGAATCCCAAACGCTCACCGTTTGATTGGTGTCCCTAAACAAAGCTGCCGTTTGCAAAACAGAATCGTCATTTGTAATCAAAAGACACGCCACAAGATTATTGGCGGCATGAATACCGAGTGCCAACTCCAAGCCCTCATCTTTCAGAGCAACGTAACCAAGCAGTAAGCCCATAATAACATATTGCGGTATCATCATCCAAAACCCGAACTTTTCAACTTCCGGATTTGTAGCGTGCATTAGTCCGAATGCAAGCGATGTGGCAATCAATGCTACCCACTTGGAACGGAAAAGCAAAGCCGAACCCTGCATCAAATAACCTCTGAAAACGACTTCTTCACAAGAAGTTTGCATCGGTATAAAAATCAATGCAACGATGAATAAACCTGCGAACTTTGCCGGTTGAAACTGAAATTCCAATTGACCGCCTGAGAACCATGACGTCATCATAACGGCAATGACGGAAATCACCGCCCAAATTCCGGCACCGTAGAAAACGCGTTGCCAATCAATGCGGTTGCGACCAGTTATCACGTCAAGCACGCGTTTACGGTGTAGCACTTTCACACACCACAACAACACCACAAGTCCCACTGCAAACGTGAAAAGCGTCAGAGCCAACCCTGCATTAGTGGAAGTGAGACTTGAAATATCAGCCTGAGCCATATTTCCGCCGTTTATTACAAGTCCGTAAACGAGCAACGGAATTGACGCTATTTGCATGGCAATAAAAGTTATTAAAAGCGTGGCTACATATAGCAGCCAATTGTTATTTCCGTTTTTAGCTTTTTCAATAAAAGTATTTATCATGACGAAGATAGTTATGAGTTATAAATTGTCTCTTAGTATTTTTTCGAGGCTGTATTCGTCGTGGACATACACCTGACGAGGTTTACTGCCTTCAAATGGTCCCACAATGCCGGCTTTTTCCAATTGATCCATTATTCTGCCGGCACGATTGTAGCCTATAGAAAACCGCCTTTGTATCGAAGATGTTGAACCCTGTTGGGAATTAACAACCAATCGAGCGGCTTCTTCAAAGAGCGGATCTCTTGGTCCCAAGTCGGCATCAGAAGCATTGCCGCCTTCGTTTTCCGAATGGTACTCAGGTAGAGCAAAAGCCGACGGATAAGATTGTTGCTTGGCTATGAACTCGGTGATAGCCTCGATTTCCGGAGTGTCGACAAAGGCACATTGTACACGCGTCATCTCGCTACCGACAGAAATAAGCATATCGCCGCGACCTATTAGCTGATTGGCACCCGAAGCATCCAAAATCGTGCGGGAGTCGATCATCGAAGCCACTTTGAACGCCATTCGAGCGGGAAAATTGGCTTTAATAATACCGGTGATGATATTTGCCGACGGTCTTTGAGTGGCAATAATCATGTGGATACCTACGGCACGTGCCAACTGCGCTATACGGGCAATCGGCTGTTCCACTTCCTTGCCGGCAGTCATTATAAGGTCGGCAAACTCATCCACCACCACCACAATGTAGGGCAGATATTTATGACCTTTCGTAGGGTTAAGTCGCCTTTTGACGAACTTTTCATTATATTCCTTGATGTTCCTAACCTGTGCATCTTTCAACAAATCGTAGCGGGCATCCATTTCCACGCAAAGCGAGTTGAGCGTATTAATAACCTTGCTCGTTTCGGTGATGATAGCATCATCTTCATCCGGAAGTTTGGCAAGGAAATGCTTCTCGATAGTAGAATAAATACTCAGTTCCACCTTCTTAGGGTCTACCATGACGAACTTCAATTGCGAAGGGTGTTTTTTATAAAGCAGCGACGTGATGATTGCATTCAAGCCGACGGATTTACCTTGACCCGTGGCACCTGCCACAAGCAAGTGGGGCATCTTTGTGAGATCAAACGTGTAAGTTTCGTTGGCTATCGTGCGTCCCATTGCCACCGGTAGAGCATATTTGGATTCCTGAAACTTCTTTGAAGCAAGAATACTTCTCATCGAAACAATCTCCGGAGTTTGGTTGGGAACCTCGATACCTATAGTACCGGCACCCGGAATAGGAGCAATAATTCGTATACCCAGAGCCGACAAACTCAAAGCAATATCATCCTCCAAGCTCTTTATTTTAGAAATCTTCACGCCCGGAGCCGGAACAATTTCGTAGAGAGTAACGGTGGGACCGATTGTGGCTTTGATTTTGGTAATCTCAATCTTATAGTTTTTGAGAGTGTCAACTATACGGTTCTTATTTTCGTCGAGTTCCTCCTGAGTAACCTTAGGAGTACCGCTTGAATGTTCCACAAGCAAATCGAGAGAAGGATAAGTGTAATTGGAAAGTTCCAAAGTCGGGTCATAATCTTCGAGCGGTTGCAAATTCTTCTTAACGCTTTCCTCCGACGTGATTTTATTCACGGTCAACTCCATATCATCCTCCTGCATATCGTCATCAGTGGCATTCGCAGCCTTATCGGTAGTGTAAGAAAGAATCTCCTTAGGTTCATCAAAATCGGTAACCCAAGGCAAATCATCGTCCGTATCATCCGTAACATTTTCTTCATTATTGGGCACATCCTGTTCCACATTAAAATCGGCTACCGGATTTTCAACCGAAGCATCTGCGGCAACTGCCGGTTTCATCGGCTTAGGTTTGGGAGTGAACAGGTTTTTAAGTCCGTTTATACACTTATTAAACAACTTTTCAAAGCCGAAGAAAAGAATGATGAAGAAAACAAAAATCAGAATAAACAAAGTGCCGACTTTACCGACGATTCCGTTCAACCACTGGTTGAGGAAAAATCCATGCGCTCCGCCCGGATACCAAAACGAACCTTTAATCCCGATGAGGTCGCTTACTATTTCAAATACGTAGCAGGTAAAAACGGACAGCCACACCGTTGCCACAATACCTATAATGATTTTACGTTTAAATCGGACAATCTTTCTGCCGGCAATGCGCAAACCGATAATGAAAAGGAGGTAGCACAATATAAATGAAGCCACCCCAAAACTCCCGTTCATCATCACATCCGCAATCCATGCACCAAAATTCCCTGCAATATTGTTTGCAGCCGGTGTACCGAAAAGTTGGCGTACACCTTTTTCTATTGCACTTTGATCGATTGCGCCCGAAAAGAAGAATCCCACCATTGCAAAGCAGGCATACAGAGCAATCAGCATGATGCAGATACCTATTAATATGCGAAAGCGGGAGTTTCTAAGAGCTTTACCTTTTTCTTTAATTCCTTTGCCGATAGAAGATTTGGCAGCAGGTTTTTTCTTGACTTTAGCCATTGTTTAAACATTTTCAAAAATTCGTTCAAATATACATTTTTAAATCCGAAAATTCTACAGCTTCTCCCAAATTCCTACCTTTGCAGATGTTATGGAATTGAACGAAGAATTTTTTGCCTTTATAAACGAACATCTTTATGCTTATACGGATAGGCTTCTTTTCTCCGCATCACGTTATCATTCGGTAGACGTTGCAAAAGCTGTGGAGCAAATACTCATTCGTCGTCGATTAAAAACAAAATTGCCGGCATGGACGGCTCACGAAAAACTCTTTTTCCCTTCACGCATAGCTGCCGAGCAATGTTCGTCGGACATAACGGCAAAATATAAACAATCTTTGATAAAAGGTGCCACGCTTTGCGACCTCACCGGCGGAATGGGTGTGGATGCCTATTATTTCTCACAATGCGTTGAGCGAGTAACTTATGTTGAAAGAAACACAGACTATGCCGAAGCTGCCGCACGAAATTTTGAAATATTGGGAGCTACGAATATTCAAGTGCTCAATGCGGATGCCACAGAAATTGCCCCTCGCATCGAAGCCGTTACTTTCTATATTGATCCTGCCCGACGTTCCGCCGCCAATAAACGGCTATTTGCATTGCATGATTGCGAACCCGACGTTTTGCAGATGAAAGCGGCATTGTTGAATAAAGGTGCACGAGTGATAATAAAAGTATCACCGATGGCAGACATTGAGGAAACCCTTAGACTGTTGCCCGAAACATGCGAAGTGCACATCATTTCGGTGGGCAACGAATGTAAAGAACTGCTGTTCGTTTTAGAAAATGCGGCAGTGGGAGACGTAAATGTTTTCACAATAAACTACACCTCTGCCGGCGATGTGCAACAATTCCGATTTCATTGGAACGAAGAAAAAACGGCACAAGCTGATTATGCTTCCGAAATCAATAAATACTTGTATGAACCTAACGCATCGGTAATGAAATCCGGAGCATTCAAATTGGCAGCCGCTCGCTACTCCCTGAAAAAGCTGCATCGCCACAGCCATCTATACACTTCTTCCGAACTTACGGACAACTTTGCAGGACGCATATTTTCGGTAGAAGAAGTGTTACCGTTTTCAAAGCAGACGTTAAAAACACTTTCCGACCGCTATCCTCAGGCAAACATCACTTGTCGCAATTTCCCTCTCACAACCGATACTCTGCGGCAACGTATGCACATCAAAGACGGTGGCAACGTTTATATCTTTGCCACCACCTTTGCCTCCGACACAAAGGTTATCATCGTTGCCCGCAGAGGATAAATATCTCTTTTTTTGTGTTCGGAGACATTGCAGTTAATTTGTATTTACACATACTTCTCGCACAATAATAAGTGGGGTTTGATTATTTATATGTTAAATTTTTATAAAAAAATCAATTTTACAGAATTCTTTCAGAATCCCATATTACGTTTGTATCGTTAAAACGCAAATAACCATTTAAAATAAGAATGATATGAAGAAAAGTATTTTACTCCTCATCGGATTGATAGCACTTAATTTTGTTGCATTTGCCGATAAAGACGTAGCTATTAACTACGACGAACTACCCACAAAGGCTAAGACCTTTATTGAAACTCACTTCAACGGACAAAAAGTTTCTTTGGTAAAAGCCGAAAAGGATTTTTTCGATGTTAGCTATGAAGTGTTCTTTACGGAAGGTAACAAAATCGAATTCGACAAACGCGGCGAATGGACGGAAATCAACTGTAAGTTTAGCGAAGTTCCCGCCAAAGCATTGCCCGAACAAATTATCAACTACGTTAAACAAAACTATCCCACCCAAAAGATTGTTGAAGCGGAAAAGAATAAATACCAAACCGAAATTAAATTGGGAAGCGGTTTGGAACTCGCTTTCGACAATAATTTCAGATTAATTGACATTGATAACTAATAAATTTTACACTTATGAAAACAAGATTTTTAATTTCTATTATTGCATTATTTGCATTGAGTTTCGTTGCATGCAACGATGATGACAACTACACTCCCGAAAATTCCGTTGTTGCTGAGTTTGAAAGACTCTATCCGAATGCCACTTCTGTAGACTGGGAACGCAAGGGCAACTATTTTGAAGCGGAATTCTATTTAGGACGCGAGGAAAAAGACGCATGGTTTGACGCATCCGCCCATTGGTTGATGACCAAAACCGATTTGCATGTTTTTACCAACCTACCTGCTGCCGTAAAAACAGCTTTTGAAACGGGTGACTATAAGACCTATTATGCGGATGATGCCGAATCTTTAGAGAGGGCTGACCTTGATGTTATGCTCTATATCGTTGACGCAGAACAGGGTCGTAATGACTTTGATTTGGTTTACACCGAAGACGGAACTTTCCTTGAAGCAATTCCGGATTCGGAAAATAATGACGTGGCTTATATACAAGCCTTATTGGCTATAACGGTTCCGGAATAAAACATAAATCGCTTTTAGTCATTGCGGGCATACAAAGAATTCATAATCTTGTATGCCCGCAATTATTTTGTACTCACTCAATCTTCATATTCGCTCATGTCTCTCAAATTATTACGAACTTCGTTAATAGGGTCGAGGTAACGCATTTTCATAATTCTGAAAGCTAACAACATTGAAACAAGAACTACAAATATCGGGATGTACCAAAACATACGTTCATTATCGAAAACCACACCGTAAACAATATAAGAATTACGCATCCAAACGATAAGGTAGATCGGAAGCAAAACGGCAATCACAATTTTTTCACGTATCAAATAAGTATAAAACTTATTAACTTTTTCGGTTACTTCCTTAACGCTCATTCTGCCGATGTCAATACGATCTATAAAATTTTTGAGATAGTTTGCCCACAACCACCCACCAAGTCCGAGAACCGGAAAGATTAGTGCCCACAGTCTCATGAAACCACCATACTCAACTGCCCGAATTGATGCAAAAAACATTAGTAATATCGCACAAGGTATGACAAATAAAGCCAAATTCAAAGTTGTTTTTATCTTTTCGAGTGCATTACTATTTTTATTGCTCAAGATTTTTTTCAAGGCTCTTTCGGTAGCAAGATTTATTAAATATTCTTGTTCCTTCCATTCTGTTTTCTGTTTTTCCATATCCATAACTGTATATTCTTATTGATTAGACATTTTTTTTAGCTTTTCCTTAATTCGATTGATACGAGTAGATACATTACTTACACTTATACCCATAATCTCTGCAATCTCCTTTTGAGGACGATCTTCCAGATATAGGAAAATAAGCGCACGATCTACTTTGCCGAGTTGATTTATAAGATCATATAATTCCCGTACTTCGGTACTACTATCTTTGTATTCCAAATTCATCTCAGATGAAAGTTCCATAAGAGTAGGGCGACGGTTACTTTTGCGAAAAAAAGAGATGCACGTATTCAATGCCACACGGTAGATCCACGTGGAAGAAATGCTATCACCTCTAAACGAGGGATAAGATTTCCATAAATTAAGGATAATTTCCTGATAAATATCTTCTAAAGAATAATCTTTGTTGCGATAGATACGTGCAACTTTATAAATCATACTGCTGTAGCGACGCATCATTTCTAAAAATTCTTTTTCCACGACCTGTATCTTTTTAATTCAATTACATTGGTCGCACAAAAATCGGAAATATCACAATGCCGCTATCGCCGAACCGATGAAATTCGCTTTATTAATTTTACAAATATCTATTTTGATACCATCCATACCCATTTCGGAGAGCAGCCATTCAAGTTCCTCCGTAACCATATCTTTATAAGCAGAACCTTTCAGATTTGTACTCCAAAAGAGACTACCTTCAGCTGTTATAAAAACGCTTTTTAGAGATGTATTATGGGATTTCAGGACAGACAACAAACCTGCAATCGAAGCAGCAACCAACTGAGCCGAACGGCGATAAATTTGTCCTGCCGTTTTCACGTATTCGTCTTTGTAGATATCCGGATAACTCAACATTGTGGTTATTTTCTGCGCATCAAAACGTTCTTCCGACTCTTCCAGATTGAAAGCTGCTTTAAGTATCTCACCGAGATACATTCCTGAAACGGCTTTTTCAAATCGTTGTTCGCCTTTATTACCGGAAACAGCATCTACCGAATCATCAGCGTCCGTCAGATAGGGCGGATTAAAGTTACCGTTTTCGAGGTTAACCGGAAGCAAGCCGCTAACGCCGTAGAATGGGTTGATTTTTCCGATATGATCGGTGTGAATAAAAGTAGCCATGTTGCAACCGGTGCCCACGATTAAACCTATGTAGGCATCATATTTACCACATGTCAAGCCTGCAAAAAGACTTGCTACGGTGTCGTTTATCACCTTTATATCAGTGAATTTCACTTTGTTTTCCTTGTTGAGATATTCCAAAAGCGGTGCACCTACAAGTTCGCCCACCATTTCCTTAATGTCCACACCTTTTGTCCAACGCAGCAATTTGGCATCTCCGCCCGGATATGATTCGGTGGGATAAGAAAAGCAATAACCTATCGGCATTTCCTCATCGTGATTGAGCGTCATTATCGGATCAGCCTGCACCTCAAAAAGATCTTTACGGGTGAATCCGGGCATTTTCATCATCGACAAATCCATTTTCCAAGTGTTGGGTGGATTAATTTCCGGCTTACCGTCAACAAAATCCACCGTAGCCACACGATAGTTCGTGCCGCCCAAATCAAGCACCATCGCTTTACCGGTGATTTCCGACTTAGGTTGAATGTAGGTTGGTAGGCATTGTATTTCCGTACCGGCTTCGTTCAAACCTTTAACGATTCTTTCTCGGAGCAACTCTGCAATTTCTTTTAATTGCTTTATATCAAGGTGAAATTTGTTTGTTTCCATGTTTACGTTCTTTAAAAATATTTTTACGATTTTATATCAGTCCGGCAACGAAGTTTGCTGCCGATTGTAGGAGACAAAACAACATTACAAGTTTTGCTACTGATTCGGTCAGTGTCCTGATTACGGAAAGATTATTTATATCTGTTAGAAATATCCGCTCCACGCATTTCATTGCCATCGGGAATGTTACGAAAACTACCAGAGCAAAAGGTGTTATGATCTGAAATGCCGTCAGTACTATTATTCCTAAATATGCACCGTAGATAAGAAAAGTGAAGTAAGATTTTGAATTATTCACACCAAGCAACATTGCTTGAGTTTTTATTCTTGCTGTCCTGTCGTTGATAATATCACGAGTGTTGTTGGCATGAAGTATACCCACAATTATCAGACCGGCAGGAGTTGTTACGGCAAATGCTTGCCACATCAATTGTCCCGTCATCACATACACAACGCCCAAGCCTATCAATATGCCGTAAATGATGAGTATGTTAAAATCTCCAAGTGCTCTAAATTTGAGCTGATTGTAGAAGTAGGTACCGAGCACTCCAAGTGCTCCTATCCAAAGCAAGTGGACACTGCCCGCATATAGCAGATAGAAACCTATTAAACAACCGATAATTAATGCTATCACACCGGCTTTATAAATGGATTGGGGAGTGAATTCGCCGTCAACGATTATACGACTTGAATAAGTTGTTTCTTTACGATCTACATTATATTTAAAATCAAAGTAATCGTTTAAAAGATTACCGGCAACTTGAAAGGTTATTGCACCCAAAATGGCAAGCACACCGTGCCACCAAGAAATTTCTACCGGCAATGTATCACTGATATAAAAAACATAGGAATAAGCCGTGAGAGCCGGCATACTTGAAGCCGTTAACGACCAAAAACGTGTGGCAAAAAGCCATTCTTTAATTGTATGTTTCATTATCTTACCAGAAGAAGTGCACCTTTTTTAATATATCGCGGCGGATTGTGCAATTCCCTTCCGCGAGCTTTAATTATATAATAGTATGTACCGGGACTTGCATCTTTGCCGTTGATTTTTCCGTCCCAACCTCCCGCAGGATCTTGCCATTCATAAACCGTGCGTCCCCATCTGTTGAGTATCATACCGCTAAATTGTTCCACAGATTGAGTTCCTGCACGAAAAATATCATTCACTCCGTCGTCGTTGGGTGTGAATACGTTGGGCATATCCACAAACGATTCATAAACCACAATATATACGCTTTCGGAAGTGTCCGTACAGGCATTAATACCATTTGTGTTTGTTACCACCATTTTCACCGGATAGTAGCCCGGATGCATGTACACGTAAGTTTGATCCTTACCGTAGCGAATTACGTTGTCCAAAAGGCTGTCTAAAATATTTAACCGAACGGATTGCACTTTCATTTCCACAGTATCTTGATACAAGAACCATTCCCACGATTGTGCATTACGTCCGTTGTCGGTGAACTCCACTTGAAGCGGTGCCTGCCCCGCCATATCTGCCAACGGATCTTGAACCGTGATTTCCATGTCAGCAGAAGGGATATAGGAAACATATTCTATTTCTTCCATCCATTCAAAATCAAATTTGTCTTTGATAGTTATACTCACATTTATGTCGTGGTCAATACCTTCCACATTCAAAGGTAAAAAGTCTCGATAATTAACGGAAGGTATTTCACTCGGAACACTTCCCTCCTTAGCAACGGTGTAGAGCACATTCTTCGATCCCTCAAAAGAACCGTAGCGAGGTATGAATAAAGTGTCAATGTCGATATTTACATAAGTGCAATTCATCTCATCCGACAGTGAAAGTGCAAAATCCATGTAAACATAAAAAACGATTAAATCTTTTTGGATGTGTATATCCTTATAATCCGCCCAAAAACTATAATAACCGTTGCCAAGCAGATCAACGGTTAATTGTGTAGAATCAAGAGTATTGTCAACGGCTTGCGAAATGCCTTCGTAGCTCCATCCGAAAGTCCAAGCAGTGTCGTTATTGCTCGGAATGAACTTCACCTGTCCGAAATATTCGCCCTTATCGCTTTTATTTTCAACATCCTTTACGGCATAGAAAACGGTATCTGTCTCAAAATAAGTGAACTCATTCACTCCGTTAGGTACGTTAACAATTTGTAAGGTATCATGGCAATAACCTTTAATAGAGCATATAACACACACACATATAAAAATAAGATACCTCATCTTTGTATAAAATTTGAACAAAGATAGTATCTCATTTTTAAAATCCCAAACATTTAATTGTTAGAGTATAACTATGTGGAATGTTGGTTATTAAAAGTTAGTTACAAATCTCACAACGCTGTTCTCTTATAGTTAAAGAAGTCTATATCCACATAGCCGCCTTTCGCTTTTGTAGCATAATTGAATATAGCGAACCTCGTTCCCATAAAAAACCTTTTATAATCGAACTTCATTTTAAAGTCAGTTCCTATCTTTATCCAATTTCGATTGTCCAAGCTATAATAAAAGGTAGCTAAATCTCGATGTTGACTAAAATCGGCATCTATTCGCAAATAGATAATATTTCCGGTTAATTCCACTCGCTCCTTCTCCACTACATCCACTTTAAGAATGGCTTTATCGGAATCTCTCAATTCGACAACGCTTGTACTCATGGTGAGATACTTCTTATTGCCCTCCATAATGACGGACAGCAAACCGGAATCTCCGTTGAACGCACTAAATCCGGCAACATCTCCGTCCTTCATATTTGATATATCCATCGAAACAACGCCACTACATGCAGTACCTTCCATGCGCTGTGAAATCGTATTGGGAGCCGCATACAAATTGTCGACTATCCGATTGGTCTTCAACCGCAAATAGCCGGAGCGTTCACTCAATGACCAAGAATCATTCAACGGATTATGGTTCCACTGCCAATTCAACTTTAACTTGGAATCATTAAAATCATCACTTACCACCAATGGCGTTTCCGGATAACCCTGAATCGGTTTTTCCATCACCAAAGGCACATGTCCTTCCTCGTCTCCCAACATGGGCCAACCGTCCACCCAACGACACGGCATCAACATGGGCACACGTCCCACCGCATCTCGGTCTTGAAAGAACATACCATACCAACGACCGTCCGGCGCATCAACAATATTGCCCTGCGCTACTCCTCCATAAGTATTAAAAGCATCTTCCAGAATAACTTTCTTCTCATAAGGACCGGTTATTTTATCCGCCCGATAACAAACTTCCCTGCGAATACCGTTTCTGGGCCACGAGATCATCATCAAATAATACTTCCCATTGTGCTTTATCACCTGACTTCCTTCCAGCAAACCATTCTCGGTCGGGTCGCGCTCGAATATCTTCATATTCACTCCATCCGGTTTCACTCCGGAAAGGTCGCTTTTCAACTCCGTCATCAAACCCGTTCCGTAGAAAATGTACACTCGCCCATCATCATCAAAGAAAAGCGATGCATCGTGAAAGTGCGGAGTGCGGGATACTAATTCCCATTTACCTGCCGGATCAGTTGCCGAATAAACATATCCTTTATGCGGATGATCGTTAGGCGAGAAAAACACATAGAACTTACCGTTGTGATAACGGATAGACGACGCCCATTGTCCGCGTCCATAAACAGTGCCGTTCTTCAAATCGTAATTCGGAGTATCCGTCAATTGGTCGAACACATAACTGATGATTTGCCAATTAACCAAATCTTTAGACTTCATGATAGGCGCACCGGGCATCAAGTGCATGGTGGTACTGATCATATAAAAGTCATCCCCCACTCTAATGACGGACATATCAGGAGCATCCGCATAAATAACCGGATTACGGAAGGTCTCTCCGGCGTATCCCGTGATTCCAAACAGTAACAACAATAACAAAACAACTAATTTTCTCATGATCCTATTCGTTAATTTATAATACAAAAAGAACAATTGTTATATCAAGACTATTTAAATTCCCAATAATCCAAATCAAAAAGCTTTTTCCCTTTTTCTCCCTTAAAGCACAAATAAAGGTCATGTACACCCTTAGCATCCTTCACCTTACTTGACATCAGCTCATACACATCCAAACTTCCGGTAGGAGATATACCGACGTTACCAACTATCTGTCCGTCAACTCCGTCCAAACGAATTTCTATTGTCCCGTCTTTTTCAACGCATGCGGCACTGACACTAAACGTCTTCGCTCCTGTCTTTCCGAAATCAACGCCTCGCACACACAAGTATTCACCGTTGTCAATGTCCGTTACATACAAACCGCCCTTTTCAAAGGATCCGGTCTTCAGCCCATATCCCCAAGCCATTGTTTCAGCTTCCACTCGACGATAAGGATTAAAAGTTTCGATTTGCTCCAATTTAGTATCCTTCCAATAAGGCACTTCCTCAATCGTTCCATCCGGACGATAATGCATCTGAGCTACGGATACCGAGCGGCGTTCCTTGTGATGAGGAGTCTCTATACGAAGTATGTCATAATTCAACCCGAACACGTAAGAGTTTCCTTTATAGTCAATAATCCCCGGATGATTTCCCCTACTTCTGTCCGTCGGACGCATTATGTATCCTTGTGTTGTCCATGGACCGGTAGCCTTATCACTCATAGCATACCCAATTCCTTCCGGACAACAAGTAGAGGCAAAAGCCATGTAGTAATGTCCGTTGCGTTTATATACCCACGGACCTTCCTGATAATGTTCCGGATTTTTCTCTAATTTCACGACGTCTCCCGAACACGAAATCATGTCCTCATTCAACTTCACGTAGTACACATTCGGATTTCCCCAATACATATACGCTTGTCCGTCATCATCCACAAACACAGTGGGATCAATATCTTCCCAATGTTCCTTTTGCCAAACCAGCGGTTTATTCAACGGATCTTTGAAAGGACCGTAAGGAGAATCCGCCACCAACACGCCTATGCCGTTGCCGTGAATCGGGCAATACATATAGAACTTGCCGTTACGCTCAAACACTTGTTCCGCCCAAGCACCGTTATCACGTGTAACCCAACTGAAACTTTTCAAGGAAGCCACTGCACCATGATCCGTCCAATTAACCATATCGGTGGAAGTATAGAGTAGCCAGTCCAGCATTTTGAAACCTTCGGCATCATCCTCATCGTGCGTTGTATAAAGAAATACCGTATCGTTATACACCATCGGAGCAGGGTCGGCGGTGTACTTCGTCTGGATAACAGGATCCTGTGCAAATCCAAAAGTGGTAGCTAATATAAAGACCAACAACATTCCCGTACATTTTAATCTATTCATACTACTAATTTTTAATCGGTTAATCATTCTATTATCTTATATTTTAATTTTCAGATACTTCCCTTTATATTCAACGACCTTGCCTTCGATACTTTCTTTCACACCAATACCCGACTTTTCATTCACTTTTACAAATCTCAACTTACGAGAGACAGGCATACCGGGGTATTCGCCTTTGCGATCAGAAATTATTAAGGTATTATTTTTATCATTCCACACTATTTCAAAACTCGAAGACTTTCCTTTCTCATAATTATAATTATCACCTTCATCTTCATATACCGTAAATGAGGAATTAGCTCCGGGGTAAACCCGAATCTCCCAGTCAGCATCTGTTTTTTCGGATGTATATTGCATAACCGGTCCCATAGGAATGATAGACCCTTGACGCACCAGTAAAGGTATTTTGTTAATGGGTGCTTCGGAAACAATCCATTGTCCACCCTTATATTTTTCACCCGTCCAGAAGTCAATCCAATCGGCTCCATCCGGCAAATACACACGACGCGTCTTATCTACCTTTTCCAACGGATGAGAATCCACTGAATAATACATCGGAGTTGTAACAGGAGCAACCAGCAAAGCCTGACCAAACATAAACTCATCCTTTAAATCAGCGACCTGCACATCCTTAGCAAAGTCAAACGCAAGTGCTCTTGTCATGGTATAATTCTCACGATGCACCTTTCCCGCTAATGAATAGATATAAGGCAGTAAACGATATCGCATATTGATCATTTCAATCAAGCTATCATAGAAAGGATCACCCGGCTTACCAAAACGCCAGACCTCACGAGGAGTATCGGAGCCATGACTTCTAAACATAGGTAAGAACGCTCCATATTGGAACATTCGGGTATATAATTCCCGATATCCCATATCCGCCACTCCTTTGTTGTAATCTCCTTTCCAAAACCATTGAGGACCTTTTCTCGTAAAGAATGCCCCAATATCTATTGTCCAATAAGGACAGCCCGTAGCCATGAAATTTAATCCGGCAGGGATCATTTGAGCAAAAGATTGCCAAGAAGCACGAGTGTCGCCATTCCAAGTGATAGTAGAATAACGTTGCTGACCCGCATAACCGGAACGAGTGAGATTTACCACACGTTTATCTTCATTTGTAGAACGTTGGTTCTCATAAATCCCCATCGCATGATATAACGAATACAGTTGGCTCCGTTCTGCCCCCAATACACTATCAAGTAAGTT
Organism: Culturomica sp.; assembly: GCA_031262745.1. Classification (GTDB taxonomy): domain Bacteria; phylum Bacteroidota; class Bacteroidia; order Bacteroidales; family Marinifilaceae; genus JAISHE01. Next base: position 17,818 of record JAISHE010000052.1, read on the forward strand.
CGTGTTTAATTCCCAACGCTGTTTATGACTATCAAATCCATAACCCTCTTTCATAAAAGTCCAGTCAGCATCCAACGGTTCCGAAGAATCGCACCACCATGCGTCAAAACCATTATCAAAAAACGCTTTCTTCGCATAACTCCAGTACAGTTTCCTAGCTGACGGATTAAAAGCGTCATAAACAGGCGTCTCACCCAACAAAAGTCCTTTCTTCTTGAAATCTTCATATTGAGGACAATTCGTGGCATTAGGCCATATTGAGATCATTAACTTAGCATGCAACGAATGTATCTCGTCCGCCAATTTCTTTTTATCGGGATAGAACGTAGGATTCATGCTCATATTCCCCCACTGACCTTCCGGCCAGTAATTCCAATCCTGCACAATCATATCAATCGGTATCCGCCTTTGACGATACTCTTTCAAGGTATTAATGAGATCGTCGGAACTGATATAGCGTTCCTTCGATTGAATATATCCGAAAAGATAAAGAGGCATCATCGGAGAATTTCCTGTCAACAAACGATAATTAGCCACCACAGCATCCATCGTTTTACCCTTCATAAAGTAACTGTCAACTTGTTTAGCAGCTTCAAGCTCTACAAAACTCCCTTCCGAATTATCCTTAAACACCATTGCACATCCGGCGTCAAACAACAAACCATAACCGGCTGTCGAATTTATCACCGGTACCATCGCTTTCAAATTGTGTTGGCATAGATATAGTTCCTTCCCACGCAAGTTCATATAGTTTTCCATGTGAGAACCCCATCCATACAAAGCTTCGGATGGCTGCCACTTAAAATGGATGCGATATTTCGACGTGTTTTCTATGGGTACACATTGCTCTTCTTGCAACAATAATCCTCCGTCATGATCCAAATAAGTGATAGAAGCTGTACTTAAATTGACTCTGACTATCAGGCTATCCGATTTCAACAAGTAGTAATCCGAATCCTTTGTGCATGACACGCGAACAGGATTATCGGACGCACGAGACACACAAACATCCGTTCCATTCCCCGGAAAAGCATTTCCTCGAGTATATTGAACTCTCACAATATCCGGAGTAACAAACTCAACCTTCAATAAACCTTGCTCCAAATCACAAGAAATACCATTGACAAGGATAGTGGTTTGCTTTACCTGCGAAGAAGCAGAGGAATTACTTGCATAGACATCCGTCATTATGCAAAGAATAAAGAAAAACAGAACGATATTTCTCATCTTATTTCTTGTGGAAAACTACCTCATGATCAATATCCCGCCATTGCTTGGTATGGATAACTGCAATTCTTTTTTCTTACCTAATTTAATCGGTTTCACGCTGCCTTGCAATGCTTTGTCATCACTGTACAATTGTAACTCGTCCCCACCTGAGAACATCGGCAAACTAACAGTAAGTTCCAACGTTTCTTTCTGCGCATTTACTCCGGCAACATACCATTTATCACCGTGACGACGAGCCAAAATAACGTACCTACCGGGGTAACCGTCGATGAAACGCACTTCGTCCCAAGTCGTGGGAACCTGTTTCATAAAATCAATCGCCCAAGACGGGGCATCCGTCAGATTGTTCGGTGCCAAAGCGAAATGCTGCACCGGACTTTGAAACAAAACCGCCGTAGCCAATGCAAAAACATCCGAAGTTACCCGCCGACTTCCTCGCGGAGCATTGTCGGCATTATAATATTTGTTCAATGCGCTACCTCCGAAATCCATGCTGCCCACCGTATTGCGAATAAACGGATGCAGACAAGCATTGAAGGCTTCATTGTCGCAACTTCCTTGAGAGAAATGAAGATTTTCGCTCGCCAACACCGCTTCACTCGCAGCATAGTTAGGATACATGCGTTCCCAGCCGCGAGGCAAGGTGCAACCGTGAAAGATAACCAGCAAACCGTAGTCATTCGCATCTGCCAGAATATCCTCATACAGCTGCATCATCGTTTGCTTGTCGCTACCAAAGAAGTCGACTTTTATGCCTCGAATGCCAATGCTTTGCATCCATTTCATCTCTTTACGTCTGACTATCGCATTATCCATCATACCTTTCGGCGTTTGCATTGCGTCATTCCAATATCCGTTGGAATTATACCACAGATAAAGAGCCACACCTTTTTCTTTTCCGTATTTAGCCAACTCTTCTATCTTATCGCGTCCTATTTGCTTGTCCCACCACGCATCAACCAACACCGACTGATAGCCCATTGCTGCCGAGAAATCAATGTAGTGAATTTGCTCATTGTAGTTGGTACTTACATCCATGCCGATAATCCAGCTCCAAGATCCCTTACCGTAGACATAATTCTCGCTTGCCGAATACAAAGGCTCTACTACATCAAAAGGTACAGTGGTTTCCACAATAGGAGCCAACGTTTTGCCCACAGTAATCGTGCGCCAAGGTGTCTCTCCCGGCAATGGTATCCCCGGAGAAACCGTACCGTTGCCATTCGCTTCGCCTGCTTGCGGGAAACCGATGGTATAAACCCCGCCTTCGTGTCCCAACAAACGGCTTGCGCAATATCTGCCGTTTACTCCCGTTTCGGAAACAAGTATCCAACCGTTATCGCCGTTACGAAATAAACAAGGGAATGTATATCCTTCTCCCCAACCGTTCTTTCCTATCGTATCATCAACCGTATAAGGCGTTTCATAACTCGGAGTAGTGCGGGCAAATCCTACCATCGGTTTGCTTTGCGGACAAAGAAACGTGGTGGTTCCGTCGGGAAATGCAAATCCGGTGGCTTCTTTCTCAATCACACAACTGAGCGTTTCACCCTGCGGATACATCTTATATTTAAAAGCCACATCGTTATTGCTTACACGAAAAATCACATCATAAATGACTTTCCCCTGCTGCGAGAATGAAAACACCGCCTCATTCGCCACATAATGAATCAGGCTTTGCTTAGCGGAAGCCAACTGATAAGTCTCATCTATGGAGCCGGTTTTAACTTCCTTCTCCATCAACATCCCCGAAGAAAAGTCGCCCGTATTGGCAACCACACCTAATGGGGAAGATTTCAAAAAAGGAACGTTCTCATAACTGATGCTATATGAAGGTTTACTGTCCGCATCCGACACTGTTACTATCAATTTCCCGTCGGGACTTGCTATCTGCTTATTTTCCGCATTGGCAACGATACCCGTCAGCACCACCATTGCCATTAATATCAAAATCTTCCTCATAACCTGTATTCTTATTTATTTATTAATTACCGGCAGAGGTTGTGTACAAACCAATCAACGCACCCGTAAATCCTCCTGCCACATTTGTAGAAAGAATATCTCCGGAAACCGTTCCGCCCAAATTCACGAATTCTCCTCCGTTGACCGAATAGTTGAAGCGGTAATCATCTCCTGCGGCAGTAACTTGCAATGTTACCGGTTTGTCCACTTCGATTTTCACTTCGCCCAAAACGGTTGTTTGTCCTCTTTCCGTCCGTTGCAACGACAGATAATAGTCTTTTCCTTTTTTAGAGATGCCAAAAACATAATTGAATCTTTCACTCTGATAGCACGTGATACCGGCAAAATCTTTTTCGGCTTGGGGCTTGTACTCCATTGTAGCCGTTGCCGTGAAATGATGATGTTGCTGACGGTAGAACAAAGTAGAAGTAGGTTTCACCTCTTTAATATTGGTAACGAAAGGACGTATCTGCAAGCCCTTATCCGTAACATTAATAAAATCTTCGCGAGGACCACGAACACCGATCCACCTGAAATCCAATGCTTCCTTATTAGAAAAATCATCTTTGAAAGTAAAGTTGCCATTCGGGAAATAACCATTCTTTCCTGTCTGATTCTCTACTCCCGCAGGCATCTTCAATGCAGGCTTCATCGGCACAAGTCCATTCTCGAAAACGGGGAACGTTCCGCTCCAGTCCACCGGAAGGATAAACGTTTCGCGTCCGATATTCACCCTGTTCTTCTCGTTGGGACGTATTCCCAAGAAAACACCGTAGAACTTTCCGTCCGGTCCTTCCACTACATCCGCATGACCTGCCCAGTCTACTTTATTTGCTCGGTCGGCAGGGAAATAACGTTGAGTCAAAATCGGATTATTATCTGCCGGTACATAAGGACCTCTCGGATCATCACTAATAAAAATCACCTCACTATGCCAATCACCGGTTCCTCCTTCGGCACACATCAAATAATAACGTCCGTCTTTCTTGTAAATATGAGGAGCTTCAATCCATATCGGTTTGTCTTCCAGATTTACGCCACCGTTGACAATGATTTTATCCGTTCCCGGAACCACTTTATCATTCTCCACATCATAATCCCATACTTTTATGACACGATGTCCCGAATAACGTTCCTCTCCGCGAGGAGGAGCATCGTTGTGCACCACATAAGCCTTTCCGTTATCATCAAAGAAAAGAGACGGATCAATACCATCAAATTGAAGTTTAATAGGATCACTCCAACCGTCTGCCGGATTCTTTGTTTTTACTACGATGTTTCCAAAACCTCCGGAAAACTCGGTAGTAATCATATAAAACATATCATTATTCGGATTGTATCTAATCGTGGGAGCATACACACCGGCACTGATACCACAATCTTCGAGTTGCAATTGCGAAGTTTTGTCCAACACATGACCGATTTGTTTCCAATTCACCAAATCATTGGAATGAAAAATGGGTACTCCGGGAAACATGGCAAAGGAAGAACAAACCAAATAATAGTCATTCCCTTTCTGCGTGATACTCGGATCGGGATAACAACCCTGCAAAATAGGATTATAAAACTCATCCGGCTTTAACGGATTGTTTTTATAAACGGGATCTTCTCCCTGATAAATAAACTGCGTAAAAACAGGAGCATTCTTCGCTGCCTTACCTTTTGCGCTTACGCCCACATTAAAAAGTAACACAGCCACTACCAAAAGGCTCAACGATTGCCAGCCCGAAAGATTTGAATTCAATGTTCTCATATTATTCGATTTTTAATTTTCATAAATAGTTATCTGCAAATGTATTAATTTTTTTTGTATTACACTCAGGTCAATAACCATTAACTATTATTCTCAATTCGGCAAGCGAGGGATTTTTTATAGCAAGTTTAATGCTTTTTTGGTCGAGTTTAGAGTTAAACTCCATTCGGTCAAATGTACGGGCGTATGCCATATATGGCTGCCGTAGGCAGCGCAGTTTAGTAACCAGTCGGCTGGCGAGAAGCGTAGCTCGCGACCTACGGGATAACTGGCAGGACACTCGCTGGCATTAGCGAGACACTCGCCGACATTAGCGAGACACTCGCCGACATTAGCGAGACATTCGCCGACATTAGCGAGACATTCGCCGACATTAGTGAGTCGCTCGCCGACACTAATGACCCACTCGGTTCGGGGGTCTATTCGGGTCTATTCGGCAAGGTATTTAAACCCCTTGTTCATTTTGAGGAGTTGCATGCGCGGTATCATTCAGTTCGTAGTTTGTACTTCTACCGCCACTTTCATTTTGTTGTAAAATATCCTTTTCAATAAGGTCTTTTATATCGCGGATTGCGGTGTCTTGCGAACATTTGCAGAT
>JAISHE010000054.1 GCA_031262745.1 Culturomica sp.
ACATATACAAAGGTATATATTTTAAGGCTTGCGTCACCCTAAATGGTGATGCAAAAAGTGTAACATACAGAATATTACATGATTATAAAACCGTGAAAATAAAACTGTCGAAGTCAGGAGGGGTGGTTGATGTAAAATTTTTCTTGTTCAGACTTACTCAAATTTATGCGTAATCCACTGGGTTTTGCTACTGAGCCGATTAAGCTGCTGTTTTAAGCGAAAAATAAATAAGCAAGAAAAATTGCGGCAATGATACCGGCAAAATCTGCAATCAAACCGCAAGTAACGGCGTAGCGTGTCTTCTTGATCCCTACCGCACCGAAATATACGGCAATTATATAAAAGGTAGTATCTGTGGCACCTTGAAAAAGACATGCAAGTCTGCCGACAAATGAATCTGCTCCATAAACGGTCATAGTGTCCACCATCATACCGCGTGCACCGCTTCCGCTAAGCGGCTTCATCAGTGCAGTAGGTAAAGCATCCACAAAGCCGGTATCTACACCAAACAAGGCAACAACTGCAGCAATTCCGTCCATAAGCATATCCATCGCTCCGGAAGCACGAAACACTCCAATGCCGACAAGTATTGCTATTAAATAAGGTATGATTTTAACGGCTATTGAAAAACCCATTTTTGCACCATCTATAAACGATTCGTAAACATTCACTTTGCGTATCAATGCCATAACAATAAATGCAACGATTATCGAAAAGAGAATGACATTACTTGCAACGTTTGATACAAGCGTAATCATCTCTTTATCAAGACTTGAGAAATACCAAATCAAAGCGCATACCAACAATGTTGCGCCGCCGATATAGGTCATAACCACCCTGTTAAGAAGGTTGATTTTTTGCCAAATAGCCACAGTAATCAAACCCACAAGCGTTGAGAAATAAGTTGCAAGTAATATCGGAATAAACACATCCGCCGGATTTGCCGCACCAAGTTGTGCCCTGTAAACCATTATTGAAACCGGTATCAAAGTCAAACCGGAAGTGTTCAAAACCAGAAACATTATTTGTGCGTTGGAAGCTGTGTCCTTTCGAGGGTTAGCGGTTTGCAACTCTTCCATAGCTTTCAAGCCTACGGGAGTGGCTGCATTATCCAAACCCAGCATGTTGGCTGCAATATTCATTGTTATATAACCGTATGCAGGACTATCGGCAGGAACATCAGGAAAGATACGACGAAAAAACGGTTTTATCACCCATGACAGCAATGCAACTGCTCCGCCCCTTTCGCCGATTTTCATAATTCCCATCCAAAGCGTGAGCACTCCCGTGAGACCCAAAGAGATTTCAAATCCGGTTTTTGACATGTCAAAAGTAGCTTTCACCATTGACGAAAAAACTTCCGTATCTCCGTCGAAAAGCAATTTGCAAAGTGCCACGACAAAAGCCGCAACAAAGAAAAATATCCAAATGTAGTTTAAAACCATCGGTCTTCTACTTCCTTTCCGAAGCTAAAAGCGTATTTTGAAGCAAGGAAACTATTGTCATCGGTCCCACTCCACCCGGCACAGGAGTTATATAGGAGCATTTGGGTGCAACACTTTCAAAATCGACATCTCCAATCAAGCGAAAACCCGACTTTGTTTTATCGGAAGCTATTCTGTGGATACCCACATCAACAACCACAACATCATCTTTAACCATATCTGCTGTTAGAAAATGCGGTACCCCAAGTGCAACTACAAGAATGTCGGCTTGCAAAGTGAAATCTTTTATATTTTTGGTGCGACTGTGGCAAAGCGTAACAGTGCAATCGGCATACTCAGACTTGCGCGACATCAATATCGACATCGGTGTACCTACTATATTACTGCGTCCTATCACCACGCAATGTTTACCTTTGGTTTCAATTTTGTATCGCTTGAGCAATTCAACGATACCGGCAGGAGTAGCCGGTAAATACGTCGGCATACCAACTACCATTTTACCGAGATTACACGGATGAAAGCCGTCTACATCCTTATCGGGATCTATTGCCATCAATATCTTCTCATCGGAAATATGCTTAGGCAAAGGTAATTGCACTATGTAGCCGTCAACATCATCATCTTCGTTCAAACTTTTCACAACTTCAAGCAATTCGTTTTCGGTCATATCGGCAGAATAACGCATTTCCGTGCTTTTAAAACCGATTTCATTGCAAGCCTTCACCTTAGCTGCCACGTAGGTCTCGCTTGCCGGATCATTACCGACTAAAACAGCTACCAAATGAGGTACTTTACCACCATTCTCTTTTATTTTCAACACCTTTTCCGCTAATTCTTGCTTTACCTCAGCAGAGATTTTCTTACCGTCAATCAATACCATTATACCGAATTTTTATTTTCTTAATCCATTCATCATCATCTTTCTCGCACCTCCCGACATCATTTTCATCATCTTTTTGGAGTCTTCAAACTGCTTCAAAAGTCGGTTCACTTCCTGCACATTCGCACCGCTGCCTTCTGCAATGCGCTTGCGGCGTGAACCGTTGATTATTTGCGGATTTACTCTTTCTTCCCTCGTCATCGAGTAAATAATTGCTTCCACACTTTTAAAAGCATCTTCTTCAATGTCAACATTTTTCAAGACCTTTGACATTCCGGGTATCATGGATACCAAATCCTTCATGTTGCCCATTTTCTTGATTTGCTGTATTTGACTGAGAAAATCGTTAAAATCAAACTGATTTTTGGACAACTTGCGTTGCAACTTTTTTGCTTCCTCCGCATCAAACTGTTCTTGAGCTTTTTCAACCAAAGAAACAATATCTCCCATGCCCAAAATACGATCAGCCATACGTTCCGGATAAAATGCGTCTATCGCATCCGGCTTTTCACCCGTACCTACAAATTTTATCGGTTTATTCACCACCGAGCGAATAGAAAGTGCCGCACCACCCCTCGTGTCGCCGTCCAATTTGGTCAACACAACTCCGTCGAAATCCAAACGGTCGTTAAATTCTTTAGCCGTATTCACAGCATCCTGACCTGTCATGGCATCCACCACAAAAAGCGTCTCATTAGGGTTAATCGCTTTCTTTATGGCAGTGATTTCATTCATCATTTCTTCATCAATTGCAAGTCGACCGGCTGTGTCGACTATCACAACGTCATTTGCTCCGACTTTCGCCTGTTTCAAAGCATCAAGTGCTATCTTAACGGGATCTTTTGTGGTTTCATCGCTATATACCGGCAAACCCAATTGTTCTCCCAAAACTTTCAACTGCTCGATAGCAGCGGGACGGTAAACATCTGCCGCAACAAGAAGCGGATGCTTTCCACGTTTGGTTTTCAGCATATTACCGAGTTTACCTACAAAGGTCGTCTTACCGGAACCTTGAAGTCCCGACATTAAAATAACGGCAGGATTACCTTTTATATCTATATCCACATTTTTGCCGCCCATCAATTCCGCCAACTCATCATGCACCACTTTCACTATCAACTGACCGGGCTTCAATGAAGTGAGTACATTCATACCCAAAGCCTTGTCCTTCACTCTATTTGTGAAATCTTTGGCAATTTTATAATTGACATCGGCATCTAAAAGCGCACGCCTCACTTCTTTAAGGGTTTCCGCAACATTCAGTTCCGTGATTTTCCCCTCACCTTTCAATATCTTAAAAGAACGATCTAAACGTTCCGACAAATTCTCAAACATACTTCCTATTAATTTTAAATTATTTTCTTTCTACCTATATTCTTTAATACAATAAATGTTTTGTCTATTAATGAATTGTCTACAATCACAGTAAATTCGTTAGTCGAAGAAATCACTTCAACCAAATTTATGCCTTCCCATGCCAATTCTTTCATAATGCTATAATAGAAACCGGGTTGCATAATGTTAGCCTTCGGCAATTTTAAAGTTACGGAAGACAGCGTACCACGCTTAAACAAACATGTTTCGGATTTAAAAATAGTCTCTATTTCCTTAGTCATCACATCACTCACAACTATATTAGTTTCAAACACTCCTTGAACTAATGTGTAGAAAACCTCATCGTTCTTTAAAAGAGTCTTCATCATCTCAACATGACGTTTCAATAATGTGGGTGTATTCTTAAAGGTATAATCACAAAGATTACTGCGCAAAATAATATCACCCATACTGTTTAGTAATTTACCGAGTTGCATTTGTTCTTTCACCTGCAAATAATCGGTAAGACGGTTTAAAGCCATAATCACAGCACCTTTTTTAACTTGTCTATTCAACATCTTGTCCACCTCCGGCTGCAATATGCGCGCCAAAGCCGAAATGTTGATTATTCCCGTTAAAAGCGACTCCGTAAGATAAGGTTTGTGTAAGATTAATTCCTCTACTGCACTTGCTACGTTCTGCATAGTCCTTATATTGTTAAAATTTCAACAAAAGTAGTAAATTCTTTGAAAAACGACTTTTATACACGGAAATAAAATCGACTATTGTGAATTAAAATAGAAATATAACACAAAAAATTGCATTATAACCAAAAAGAAGATAAATTGTAGACATGAAAGAAAAGCATATATCAATAAAAGAATGGGCAAATGACGAACGCCCCAGAGAAAAACTTATAGAGCAAAATCCGTACTCACTATCTATTAATGAACTTATTGCAATAATATTAAGATCGGGTAATAAAGGAGAATCTGCCGTTGACCTTGCACGCCGTATCATGTATGAATACAATAACGATCTCAACAATCTTGCAAAAGAAAATGTAAGAGATCTTATGAATAAATTTAAAGGTATAGGTGAAGCAAAAGCGGCTGCATTAGTAGCTGCTTTTGAATTGAGTAAGCGAAGAGCTTTGCATGTTGCATCGGATACTAAATTCGTACGTTCAAGTGAGGATGCTTATGAATATATTTATCCTATTCTTCAGGATTTAGACCATGAAGAGTTTTGGATTATATTTTTAAACAGATCAAACAAAATTATAGGTAAGTCTCGTTTGTCTGTGGGAGGATTTACGTGCACTGTTGTAGATATAAGGGTTATTTTCTATAAAGCACTTCAAAGAAAATCATGCTCTATTATCATTGCACACAATCATCCCGGAGGAAGCAAAAACCCCGGATCACATGATAAAATTGCAACGGAAAAAATACGCAAAGCAGGCATATTGATGGATGTCATTCTCCAAGATCACATCATCGTTGGTGAAAAAAGTTATTATAGTTTTACGGATAATTTTTTATTAATTAATCCCAATTCGGATATATAGAAAGGTGGTACATATTTTCATACAGCCAACAGTATTCAAATCATCTACAAAAAATAATATCTTCTTGCTTGCTTTTAGGTGAATATTCTCTATATTTGCAGGCAAATTTTTACTTATCTTAAAAACTATGGCAAAAAAGAAAATACAGGAGGACAAGTTTGAGCAGTTAGAAGATGCCCTCACGCGTAGCGAACAATTCATTCAAAAAAATCAGAAAATTCTTATTAATTCATTGGTAGCAGTTTTGGTTGTTGTTTTGGCATTCTTTGCTTATAACAAGTATGTCAGCGAACCGAATGCACGCGAAGCCGAAACACAGATTTTCACGGCTCAATACTATTTTGAAAAAGATTCGTTGTCATTGGCTCTTAACGGAGACGGAAATGCTCCGGGTTTTCTGGAGATTATAGATAACTACGGTTCCACGCCTGCCGGCAACTTGGCTAAATACTACGCAGGTTTATGCTATCTGTACATGGGCGAATGTGATGAGGCTATCGGTTATTTGGAAACTTTTTCTTCGGATGACTATTTTGTGAATAATATGGCAAAAGCTAATGTGGGCGATGCTTACATGCAAAAAGGCGACTATGCGTCTGCTGCCGATAAATATAAAGATGCAGCTTCTTCAAAGAAAAATGATTTTTCTACTCCCATTTTCCTTATGAAAAGCGGTTTGGCTTACGAAAAAGCAGGCAATTTCCAGTCGGCTCTTAAAACGTATGAAGAAATCAAATCAAACTATCCCAACAGTCAGGAAGGTCGTGATATTGACAAGTATATTGTCAGAGCACAATTAAGTTTGAACAAATAAATGAAACATCTGCTACTGCTGTTATCGCTATGCTTACTTGCCGGTTTTGCTCGGTCGCAAGCTTTGGCAATTAACGGTACGGTGTCTGTTGACAACGCTTCTGTGGAAGGTAGCATTCTCTCTATTACACGCAACGACGAACCTTTTAGAGAGATTACACTTGACCGGCGCGGTAGGTTTGAACTCAAATTCCCTTTCGATGCGGAATATGTGTTGACGTTCAAAAAAACCGGTTATATCTCCAAAATAGTTAATATCAACACGGAAGCACCGGAGGAAATTATAGAATCAAATCCGGATTTCAAGCCGATTAAATTAATTATCCACTTGTTGCCGACGGTTGAAAATATCGACCTTAGTATTTTCGAGCAACCGGTGGCTATTCTTTCCTACGATCCGGAACTGGACGACTTCTATTTCAATAAAGAGTATTCTCAAACAGTGGGTGTACGCATAAAAGAAACCGAAAATTCCATAAAGAAAATTCTTTCACAGCGTGGCAAGGAAATAATGGAACGTGATAATAAGTTCAACGACTTAACCACACAGGGAGAAACTGCCTACTCGGCTAAAAAATGGAAAGAAGCTATTAATTTCTGGAATCAGGCTTTGGCAATCAAAAGAGACGACGAGCATGTTAAAACACGTATAGCCGATGCACAGCGAGAAATGACGGCAGAGGAAGAAGCAGTGCGTAAAGCTGCCGAAGAAGCCGAAAAGGCTAAGCAAGAAGCTAAAAGACGTGATGAACTTATGGGTCGTTATCGTGAGATCATCGCTCTTGCCGACAAGGCTTTTGATAATTTGAATTATAGTATTGCACGTGCGCATTACGTTGATGCCGATGCACTGCAAACAGGTGAAGCCTATCCGCAAGAACGAATTAAAGAGATTGACCAAATCATAAATTCCTCAAAGTATAAAAAACAGTTGGAAGATTACAACAGCAATATCGCTTTGGCTGAAAAGGAAATGAAAGCTAAAAACTATGCGGGTGCCAAAGTTTATTATACGGATGCTTTGCAGGCTTTACCTATGAATAAGGATGAAGTTAATCGTAAGATTGAAGAAATTAATAAGTTGATTGAAGCTGAGAATTTAGCTGCAATAGAAAAAGAATATAAGGAAAATATCGAAAAAGCCGATAAAAACTACAACGAAAAGGCATACGCCGTTGCTCGGTTTTATTATCAAAAAGCATTGGAAGTGAAGAAAGGCGACGCATACGCCCAAAAACGCCTTTCGGAAATGGAATCTATGATCAACGATAGAACAGAAAAAACTATCGAACTTTAAAAACTGCTGCTTATGAAACGGCTGTTGACTACATTATCTCTTTTATGTTTATTATTGCCGCTCTGTGCGCAATATCGCAGTGAAAACATGTCGTTGCTCGGTGTGAGTGCCGAATACAAAAAGCCTATGGGCGATTTCGGCGATATTGTCAAAAACGGCATGGGCATCAACGTGGTTGGTAAATATTTGGTTAATCCGGTGATTGGTATCGGTTTTGAAGCCGGTTATCACAATTTTAAAGCCGATGCCGGCAACACTAACAACATTTCTCAAGAGAGAAAATACAATTTGATTCCCCTACTCTTGGAAGGCACGTTTTATATTCCTAATTGGGATAGGACGCTTCTACCCTATTTGGGTGTACATTTCGGCGGTAATCTGCTTAATGTAAAAATCGAACAGTCATCTATTGACTACGAGTCAAGGAATATTTCAAAATCAATCAACCGTTTTGTAATAGGCGGAGGTTTGCATGCCGGTGTGTTGCTGGAAATGAGCGAATTCTTTTCGTTAGACATAAAATTGAAATACGATTATATTCCGGGCATTGATGACAAATACGAAATTGACGACTACAACAGCGGTTTGCTCGGTTTTGACAAAATCACCGACGTAGGCATTTCTCTCGGCTTGCTTTACAGGTTCTAATTCCCCTATTTCTCAGCATCATTTCCCAATTTTCTCAGTCCTCAACACTATGCAAAGAGTGGGAATAAATTTGTAACTTTGTTGGGAGAAAATTATAGTCTCAAAATTATTATTAAATGCTGACAAAAGAATATAAGACAAATATCTAAAAGACCTATGCAGTTAATAATATAAAGCTAATTTTTCAGGTATATGACCAGACAAGAAGCAGAAATACTGTTAAAAAGAATTTTCAAACTACCAACGTTTTATGACGAACAGTGGCAAACTATTGAGCATATCCTCAATGGAGAAAGAGTTTTGCTGATTGAAAAAACCGGTTTTGGAAAATCGCTCTGCTTTCAATTTCCTGCAACGGTTTTCAAAGGGACAACCGTAATTTTTTCTCCGCTAATTGCCCTTATGCGCGACCAAATCAAGAAATTGCAATCACTCGGTATTGCCGCAAAGTGTATCAATAGCGAACAATCAATAGAAGAAAACGCACAAATAATTAGTGATGCAAAATCTGGTAAAATCAAAATTCTATACATTGCACCCGAAAGACAAGAAAATAGTGAATGGATAGAAGCAACACAGCAAATGGATTTGTCGATGATAGTTGTTGATGAAGCGCATTGTATTTCTGTTTGGGGACACGATTTTCGTCCCTCTTTTCAGCGTATTATCAACCTTGTAAAATTATTACCAAAGGGAATGCCCGTCCTTGCAACTACTGCAACCGCTACAAAAAGAGTCGAAAATGACATTGCAGCGCAAATTGGCGAAGGAATTACTATTATACGAGGAAATCTTTTGCGCAATAATTTTAAGCTTTTTGTGGTAAAAGTAAATTCTGAAGACGAAAAGCTTATTTGGCTTGGCAAAAACATTGAAAAATTATCCGACAGAACTGGAGGAACAGGAATTTTATATACTGGAACTCGCGTTGATACTGAGATTTACTCCAAATGGTTTAACTACCTAAACATTTCTTCAACTTCATATAATGCAGGACTTGATACTGATTCACGAGTTGCGATTGAGAATGGATTAATGAGCAATCAATGGAAATGTATTATTTCAACGAATGCGTTAGGAATGGGTATTGATAAATCAGATATTCGTTTTATTATCCACACGCAGATTCCGCAATCGCCAATCCACTATTATCAGGAGATTGGTCGAGCAGGCAGAGATGGCAAACCGGCATACATAATTTTATTTTATAATCCTAACGAAGACAGAAAATTACCCGAAGCATTTATAGAAGGCGGAAGACCGACAATAAGAAAGTATGAAAAAGTTATCAATGTGGTAAAAACAGGACTATTTGGCGAAAGAGAAATTATCAAACAAACAAATCTTAAATCAAATGAATTTCGTGTTATTAAAGCCGATTTGATTGAGCAAAAAATTGTTAGAGAGTCAATTTACGGAAAAACAAAAAAATATGAGTTTATTCCTGATTCACAAGCATTAAATACTAAAACTTTTGAAGAATTACGAGCCGCAAAGATAGCAGATCTTGAAAAAATGATTGAGTATGTAGAAACCGATGATTCAAGAATGAAATTTTTGTGTGATTATCTTGGCGACAATTCAAATCATATCTTTACAAATTGCGATAATACCAGCGAAAAGAAAATACAAGTTGTTGTTACAGAAGAATGGTCTGAAAAATTACAGGATTTCAGAGAAAATTATTTTCCGGAATTAGTTGTAGAAACTCGTGGTTCAAATATGGTAAATGGCGTGGCGGCTTCCTATTATGGCGTATCTAATGTAGGCAATGCAATTCACCGCTCAAAATATGAAAAATGTGGCGATTTCCCCGATTTTCTATTAAAATTAGCATTAAAAGCATTCCGTAAAAATTTTGACAATGAGCTGTTTGATTTAATTCTTTATGTCCCACCAACAAAATCGGGAAATTTAGTAAAAAACTTTGCCGAAAAATTATCGAATTTTTTGAAAATTCCTATCTCTCACGGGTTGCAAAAGACACGAGAAACCAGTGAACAGAAAATCTTTGAGAACACATATAATAAATCAGAGAATGTAAAAGATGCATTTATTTATACAAAACCAAATGACATAGTTGGAAAGAAAATTCTTTTGTTTGACGATATTTGCGATAGTAAAGCAACCATAAAAGAAATTGGTAAATATTTAACAAATTTAGGTGCTGAAAAAATTGTGCCAATAGTAATTGCAAAAACAGTAGGAGGAGATATAGTATGAATAGAGAAACCGCGTATTGGATGGCGTTAGAACACGAATGGATTTGTTCAAACGCAATAGGAAATGGAAAAATTGATAAGATGAATATGGTTATTCGATTTCTACACGAAAAGAAAATATCTATGACAGATTTTTTTCAGCTTTCAAATGATGAATGGAAAAATGAATTTGAGATAACAGATGAACAAATTATAAAATTAGAGCAAGTAAAAAAATCTGTCCCAAACTATGCTTTTTTAGCAGAAACCTTACAAAGTAATGGAATAGAAGTAATACCTATTGTATCTTCGGAATATTCTAAAACACTAAAAGAAAATCTAAAAAAATCAGCACCTCTAATTTTATATATTAAAGGCAATAAGCAAATTATGCAGGAAAACTCTATTGCGATTGTTGGTTCGCGTGATGCTTCTGATATTGCTTTGCAGTTTACTGATAATATAGCAAAACGAGCAAGCAAAGAGTGGAAAGTAGTTATAAGTGGTTTTGCAAAAGGAGTTGATAAACAATCTCTTGATTCTTCTATTGCGTATAAGGGTCAAAGTATAATTGTGTTACCACAAGGTATTATGACATTTGAATCGGGTTTCAAAACGTACTACAAGCAAATTATTGATGGTGATGTTTTGGTTTTAAGTACATATCACCCTAAAGCAGGTTGGGCAAAGGAGTTGGCAATGGCTCGTAATGCGATAATTTATGGACTTGCAAAAGAAATATATGCCGCTGAGTCGAAACCCTCAAAAAATCGTCAAGGGAAAGAAACAAAAGGAGGAACTTATGCCGGTGTAATGGATGGTTTGAAGAAAGGACGCACTATTTATGTTCGCAAACCCGATTATGCCGAACAAAACGACAATAACTTATTAATTAACAGTGGAGCCATTCCTGTTGATTTTAATGGTAATATCGCCCCGGTAATTTATGGATCGGATAATGATGCTTTACCAATGGTTTCAGAACCATCAATAAATAAAAAAAACTTTCCGGAAATTATTAAAGATATTCTATTAGATTACAAATATGGATTAACTACTCAAGATATTCTCAAGAAAATTTCTTCAGATTGGAAGCCTGATAAATTGACAAAAGAATTGGGCAAATTACCATTTATTGAAAAAATAAAGAAGAATAACAAAAACTACTTCATTTTAAAAGACATGGAACCACAAACACTTTTTAATTATAACGAGTCATTGTATTAATTAATGTCAACCATTTTTGTAATGAAACAACTTTTGGGATTTCTACGAAATAAGTAACGATACAACCAATATACAACCATGCACGACAAAAAGATTGAAGAAGGTAATATAGAAGTATACGGAGCGAGGGAGAATAATCTTAAAAATATTGACGTTACTATTCCACGAAATAGTTTGACGGTGATAACGGGATTAAGCGGTAGTGGCAAGTCGTCGCTGGCTTTTGATACGATTTATGCCGAAGGACAAAGGCGGTATATGGAAACTTTTTCCGTGTATGCCCGACAGTTTATCGGCAGCATGGAACGTCCGGATGTTGATAAGATTACAGGATTAAGTCCGGTTATTTCAATAGAACAGAAAACTACTAACAAAAATCCTCGTTCCACAGTAGGTACGATAACCGAAGTTTATGACTTCTTTCGACTGCTGTATGCACGTGCCGGCACAGCCTATTCGTATCTCACCGGTAGCAAAATGGTCAAGTATACCGATGAGATGATCATTGAATTAATACTCAAAGAGTTTAAAGATAAAAGGATTATGATCCTTGCGCCGGTTGTGAAAGGTCGTAAGGGACACTACAAGGAGTTGTTTTCAACGCTTTTGAAAAAGGGATTTCTTTCCGTTAGAATAGACGGAGAAGTTAAAGAACTGCA
Source organism: Culturomica sp. (assembly GCA_031262745.1). GTDB lineage: Bacteria > Bacteroidota > Bacteroidia > Bacteroidales > Marinifilaceae > JAISHE01. Next base: position 12,055 of record JAISHE010000054.1, read on the forward strand.
AGCAAACATGAGTGTAGATCGTTACAAGATTCATGACATTGAATTGATTGTCGACAAAATGGTTATAAATAATCCGGACGAAAAACGCCTGAAAAACTCCGTTGCAACGGCAATGCAATATGGCGACGGTGTTATCGCTGTTTTGGGCATGGGCGACTATGGAGTAACACGATTCAAATATTACAGTAGGCATCTTATGTGTCCGGACACAGGTGTTTCTTATAAAGAGCCTGCTCCCCACAGTTTTTCGTTTAATTCGCCTCATGGAGCATGTCGGACGTGCAAAGGCTTGGGACACATTGCAAAAGTCGATTTGAACAAAATCATTCCGGATAAAAATATTTCGATTTACAACGGTGGCATAGAACCGCTCGGCAGATATAAATCACCCGTTATTTTCAAGCAAATTGAAGCCATTTTGAAAAAACACGGAGGCGATATAAAACGACCGATTAGAGAACTGTCGGAAGAGGCGTTGAGCGATATAATATACGGTTATCCGGGTGTGTTAACCATTGACAATGGTGAAACCGGTGTACGAGCTAATTATATATCAAACTATGAGGGCATTGCAAAATACATTATGATGCAAGACGAAAGTAAATCCGAAAAAGCAGGTAAATGGGCAGAGCAGTTTATTTCGGAAATCGTATGTGAAGAATGTGGCGGTCAACGCTTAAATAAAGAGGCTTTAAGTTTCAGAATTGACGATAAAAATATAGCTCGAGTATCCAATATGGAATTATCCGATCTTTACGATTGGGTTTTAAATGTAGAGCAATCTTTGGAGGACAATCAAAAACAAATAGCAGGGGAAATCCTAAAAGAAATACGTGTACGTTTGAAATTCCTGTTGGACGTAGGTTTGGAATATCTGACACTTAATCGTCCGAGCATGAGTTTAAGCGGCGGTGAATCGCAACGCATACGTCTGGCTACCCAAATCGGTTCACAACTTGTGAACGTACTCTATATTTTAGACGAACCAAGCATAGGTCTGCACCAGAAGGATAATTTTAAACTCATACATTCGTTGCAACAATTGCGGGACAGTGGTAACTCCATCATAGTGGTTGAGCACGATAAAGAAATGATGGAAAATGCCGACTACATTGTGGATATAGGACCCGGTGCGGGACGCAAAGGCGGTGAAATAGTTGCCACAGGCACTTTGGATGACATAAAAGCTTCCGATAGTCTCACGGCTCAATATCTGAACGGAATGAAAGAAATCAGTGTACCTCAACGTCGCGAGGGCAATGGTAAATTCATAAGTCTCAAAGGATGTAAAGGGCACAATCTGAAAAATTTGGACGTAGACATTCCGCTCGGCAAATTGGTATGTATCACGGGTGTAAGCGGTAGCGGCAAATCGTCTTTAATAAACTCCACTCTTTATCCCATACTTAGTAATCGTTTCTACCGTTCCTTAGCTTCGCCTCTGCCCTACGATTCGATAGAAGGAATTGAACACATCGACAAAGTAATTGAAGTTGACCAAAGTCCGATAGGTAGAAGTCCGCGTTCAAATCCTGCAACTTACATAGGATTGTTTACGGAAATCAGAAAATTATTCTCACAATTACCGGAATCACAAGTGAGAGGTTATCAAGTGGGGCGATTTTCTTTCAACGTCCCCGGCGGAAGATGCGAGGCATGCAAAGGCGCAGGCGTACGCACAATCGAAATGAATTTCTTACCCGATGTCTACATTCCTTGCGACGTTTGCGGCGGAAGACGTTATAATCGTGAAACTCTGGAAGTGCGATACAAAGGCAAATCCATTGACGACATGTTGAACATGACAATCAACCAAGCCGTTGAGTTCACCGAAAATCTACCTACACTGCAACGTAAATTGAAAAGTTTGCAGGATGTGGGCTTAGGTTATATCAAACTCGGTCAACAGTGCACCACTCTTAGTGGGGGCGAATCGCAACGAATAAAACTTGCGGCGGAACTTTCAAAAAGAGACACCGGTAAAACCCTATATATTTTTGATGAACCGACCACAGGTTTGCATTTTGAGGATATAAAAATGCTGCTTGATGTGATGCGGCAAATTGTGGATAAGGGCAACTCCGTGCTTGTCATTGAACATAATCTCGATGTCATTAAAAGTGCGGATTACATTATTGACATGGGACCGGGAGGCGGTAAGCACGGCGGATTAATTGTGGCACAAGGTAAGCCGGAAGAAATCGTAAATATGCCGGAATCCGAAACAGGCAAATATTTGAAAGATTATTTGAAATAGTAAATTTATTGCCTCGCGACTATTTCGCCTCTCAGGGAAATCAAATTGACATATTCGCAAATTTTGCGAATACCGAAAATTTTTAATACATTTGTCCCTACAAAATAAACGGATATGGAGATAAAATTTGATAAAGAATATCTTTCCGAACTATACTACAACGGTCGATGCTCAGACAAGAAACATCGCTACCAGCCCGATATTGTTAAGCGTTATCAGCGTTGTATAGACCTTATGGAAAATGTGTCTAAAATAGAAAGTCTATATCAATACTATTCTCTACATTACGAAATGCTTAAAGGTGAAAAATCCGGTTTATCTTCTATAAGAGTAAACAAGCAATATCGTATAGAATTTACAATAACAAAGGTGGAAGCAGAGACACTCGTAACAATCTGCAATATTTTAGAATTGTCAAACCATTATAAATAAAGACTTATGGGAACATTAGGATACGGATTCTACCCCACACATCCGGGAGAAATACTGAAAGACGAGATTGAAACAAGAGGTATTTCACAGTGTAAATTGGCTTCACAAATGGGTCTCAGTTACTCTGTATTAAATGAAATACTAAACGCCCGAAGACCTATAACGGAAAAAACAGCCTTATTGTTTGAAGCTGCTCTTGGTATTGACGCAGAACCTCTTATGCGTCTGCAGGTAAAATACAATATGCAAACCGCTCGCGACGACAGTAAATTCAAGCTGCGCTTATCACAAATTCAAAAAATTGCTGTTGCACTTTGACTATTTGTCGGACAAGGCAGTCTCTTATTGTAGGGCGAGTTAGGTTGCGTATGCGGTATCATTCAGTTCGTAGTTTGTACTTCTACCGCCACTTTCATTTTGTTGTAAAATATCCTTTTCAATAAGGTCTTTTATATCGCGGATTGCGGTGTCTTGCGAACATTTGCAGAT
>JAISHE010000047.1 GCA_031262745.1 Culturomica sp.
TTAAAGAATTACACTATGTCAAAGATGAAAACGGAAAAGACCGAAAAAGGAAAAAAAAGACCCTCAAAAATACATGGTTTTTGCAAAGAAACTATTGCAGTGCAAATGTAAAAAATAATCTTTAATATCCGCAAAAAAATGTTAGAATTTTTTTCACGCCCCACAATATAATACCCGCAACGCCTGTAATGTACGGGCGTATGGCAAACAATAACAATGGGTTTAAACCCATTGTCAATCGTAGGGGCAACCCTTGTGGTTGCCCAAAATGATGTGGTTGTCCCAAATAACAATAGGGCAACCACAAGGGTTGCCCCTACGAGGGTTGGCGTATGCCATATATGGCTGCCGGAGGCAGCATAGCCTATAACCAGCCGGCTTGTCGGTTGGCAGGTTGATGACTTACCTTGTGTCTACTTTTCCTTTATTTCGTGATCCGAAACAAGGATCTTACCTGTTTTTAGGAGCAAACCCAAAGCTTTCTTGTAGTTTTTCTTGCTGCAACCGAAAATACCGTAAATCGTTTCGGGAGAAGTTTTATCGGAAATATCAAGCACACCGGCATTATCTTGCAGTTTCACCATAATTCGATCTGCCAGAGAGTCAATTTGGTCGTAACCCGCTTTTTGCAAACTCACATCAATCTTCCCGTCTTCTCTTATCTTTTTTATGTAACCCGACATGCGTTGACCCACACGCAAAGGTTTAAAAATCTCATCGTCATAAATCAAACCCGTGTGCGCATTGTTGATTATCACGGCATAACCTATCTCCGTTTTGCGCCACACAAGGATTTCAACTTCCCGCATCACCTCATATTCTGCCGGCACTTTATCCAAATATTTCTCAATTTTTGAAGTGGCTACTATTCTATCGCTTTCATCGTCAAAATATGCGTAGACAAAATAATCACGTCCTTCCTGCATCGTTTGACGCTGTTCACGGAAAGGCACCAGCAAATCTTTGCGCAAGCCCCAATCCAAAAATGCACCCACTCCCGTAACGGCAACCACCTTCATAAAAGCAAATTCACCCACCGTAACGTAAGGCGTTTCCGTTGTGGCAATAATTCTGTCGTCGGAATCAAAGTATATAAACACTTTCACAAAATCATCCGGAAAACAATTTTTAGGCACATATTCATTCGGCAAAAGTATTTCTCCCCTCTCCTCTCCGTCAAGATAAACCCCAAAGTCAACAACTTTCACCACTCTGAGCGTATTATAACCACCTATTTTTATCATATACCCTTATTTTATACAAAAAAGAGGCTGTCCAAAGGCAGCCCCTCCTATTCTTATGTTTACAAAAACGCTATGCTTCTATGAAAACAATCATTTCTTCAATGACGCTTTCACTTCATCCGTGCTAACAATTTGTTCTTTAAATGTATAAGCACCTGTTTTAGGAGATTTTACCATTTTGATAATTTTTGCATATCCCCTACCGTCACCGGTTTTCAACGTTGCAACTACTTTCTTTGCCATCGCTCAAATTATTTAATTTCTCTGTGTAAGGTTACTTTCTTCAAGATCGGATTATACTTTTTCTTTTCAAGTCTCTCCGGAGTGTTCTTTCTGTTTTTAGTGGTTATGTAACGGGAAGTTCCGGGCATACCGGATTCTTTATGTTCCGTACATTCAAGTATAACTTGCACTCTATTTCCTTTGCTTTTCTTTGCCATCTTCCGTGATATTAAACGTTTTTAATCAATCCTTCGTTCACCGCATTCTTCAAACATGCGTTCAAACCATTTTTATTAATAAGACGAAGACCGGCTGCAGATACATTTAAACGAACCCATCTGTCTTCTTCGGGCCAATAAAAGTTCCTCTTGAACAAATTGATTGAAAACGAACGCTTCACTCTCCTCTTGGAATGAGATACGTTGTTACCTATCATGGCCTTTTTTCCTGTTATTTGACAAACTCTTGACATCTCTTATGTTATTTTTTAAATTTCCTTTTTTCAAAACAGGGTGCAAAGTACGTAAATTTAATTGAGATTATCAAACATTACGGAGAAAATTTTTCTCATCAAACAATTATATTTGTAACTCTACTCACAGTTACCAACTTACCGTATTCATCACGAATATCAACCTGCATTATATGAGTGCGCTTACCTTTATGTATAAATGTTGATCTGCCTATCACGTAGGAACCTTCCGCACGCCTAACGTGATTACCGTTCACTTCGATGCCGTAGGAATTGTAACGCATTTCCTCCGGCAAAGACATCATGCTCAACGCTCCGCCTGCTGTTTCCGCAAGCACCAAATTAGAACCTCCGTGAAGCGAACCGTCAGGTCGACAAGTGCGATGATCCAAAGGCATACGTATCTCCAACCAATCTTCCCCTACCGCAATAAATTCCATTCCAAGATTTGCTACCACCGTATTTTTGCAAATCTCCGTCATGTATTCCAAAAAATTCTTTTCCATATTCTTATTTTTTTCTTTTGGGATTGCTCGGAAACCAACCTTTTTCCACTCTTTTCCTCTGTTCAAAAACTTCCAATATGCTCCAAAACGAAGAAAATGCTACCACCCCAAGCATTGACGACCAAAAAATATTTTCTACCGCCAATGCCCCAATAGCTCCTGCTGCACCCATTAACAAAAATATCAGCCAACAACGTACTCCAAGATAATACTCACCTTTTATGACCAAAGGATGAAACAACCCTATGACGAGGAAAGTTGCCGCACCAATCAATAAACCCGTAAGATTATAATTTTCAATAAAATCAATCATTTCAAGAATTTGAGGGCAAAAATAAAAAAAATGTGGAAAAATTTAATGACACATCACCCCATTTCTGATAAAATAACCCTATATTTGTATTAGTTGAAAAATCGATTAATAATTAACCCGTATAAATATGTCTTCAAAAGAAACAAATCAAGAAAAGCTGAAAGCTTTACAACTCACTCTGGATAAGATCGAAAAAAACTTCGGTAAAGGTAGTATCATGAAATTAGGGGATAACAAAATCGAAGATATTCCCGTAATTCCATCCGGTTCCATTGCATTAGACAGGGCATTAGGTGTCGGAGGATACCCAAAAGGAAGAGTAGTTGAAATCTATGGACCGGAATCTTCCGGTAAAACGACCCTCGCAATCCACGCCATTGCCGAAGCTCAAAAACAAGGCGGAATTGCAGCAATCATCGATGCCGAACATGCGTTTGACCGAACTTACGCCGAAAAATTAGGTGTAGACACTGCAAATCTTTTCATTGCACAACCCGATTGCGGAGAACAAGCTCTCGAAATTGCCGAACAACTTATTCGCTCTGCTGCTATTGATATAATAGTTATCGACTCCGTTGCAGCTCTTACTCCTAAGGCGGAAATCGAAGGTGAAATGGGCGACAGTGTGATGGGACTGCAAGCACGACTAATGTCTCAGGCTCTCAGAAAGCTCACCGGTATTATAAGTAAAACCAATACTTGTTGCATTTTCATCAACCAGTTGAGAGAGAAAATAGGTGTAATGTTCGGTAATCCTGAAACCACCACAGGCGGTAATGCGCTAAAATTCTATGCGTCGGTACGTTTGGATATACGCAAGATAGGTCCTATCAAAGACGGTGAAGAGATTTTAGGCAATCACACACGCGTGAAAGTTGTAAAAAATAAAGTGGCACCACCGTTCAGAAAAGCCGAATTCGACATAATGTATGGCGAAGGTATTTCAAAATCCGGTGAAATTGTTGACTTGGGTGTTGAATACAACATAATTAAAAAGAGCGGCAGTTGGTTCTCCTATAATGACAGTAAACTCGGTCAGGGACGTGAAACAGTTAAACAACTTGTTAACGATAATCCGGAATTGGCAGAAGAATTGCGCACAAAAATAGTTGCCGCAATAAACGAAAAAACCGTTACGGAAGATAAAGACGAAAAGAATTTGGAAGATTAACTTTTTAAATATCATGAGACTAATTTATTTATTTTTAATATTCATGACTTTATCGGCATGTAAAAATGATAACGAAACCGGTGGTTACACTACTCCCGATTTGAAATTAACATCAAACCGCATGACCCCTGAAATTCTGTGGTCATTCGGTCGCGTGGGAACTCCCGCTGTTGCTCCCGACGGCGAAAAAGCTGTTTATGGCATCACCTATTTTAATAAGGATGAAAATCGTTCCTATTCAGACCTTTATTTAATGAATATCTCCGACGGAAAGTCGATTAGACTTACAAATACCGCCGACAACGAACATTCTGCCGGTTGGACACCCGACGGCAAACGTATCACATTCATGAAAAAAGGTCAACTCTGGGAAATGGATACGGACGGCGAGCGTTTGCAACAGATAACAGAAATCGAAGGTGGTATTGACGGGTATCTGTATGCTCCCGATATGAGCAGAATAGCTTATTTTAAAGGTGTTCAACTCGAACCGAACATTCACGACATTTATCCCGATCTTCCAAAAGCAAATGCACGCCTGATTAATTCACAAGTTTATCGTCATTGGGATAATTGGGTTGAAGAATATTCGCATATTTTTATTGCGGATTATTCAAATAGTGCAACTATCAAAGGCGGTGATGACATTATGAAAGGTGAAAAATGGGAATCTCCCGTGCGTCCTTTCGGAGGTGCTGAAAGTCTTTGTTGGTCTCCCGATTCCAAGTCGTTAATTTATACTTCTCGCAAGAAATACGGCATTGAGTATGCAACATCTACAAACACGGATTTATATGCCTATGACCTTTCTTCCGGAGATACAAGAAATCTAACAGAGGGCATGCTCGGCTATGATAATCATCCTGTTATCTCTCCCGACGGTAAATGGCTTGCATGGGAAAGCATGGAACGAGACGGTTACGAAGCAGATAAAGTTCGATTGTTTGTTATGGATTTGGAAAGTGGCAACAAGCAGGATTTTACCAAAGCTTTCGATCAAAATGTAAGTAGTTTGGTTTGGTCTCAAGATAATAAGACGATCTGGTTTATTTCGGATTATCATGCAACCGAAGAAATTTATTCTCTGAATATCACCACCGGAGAAATCTCCAAACACACGGAAGGAGTGCATGATTATACATCCGTCGCACCTGTCGGAAATATGCTGTTGGCAACTAAAATGTCCATGAGTAAACCTACCGAAATTTACAAAGTTGATCCGGTAACCGGCAATGACGAAGAACTTTCTTTCGTAAATAAATCGCTACTTGACCAATTACAAATGGGTAAAGTTGAGAAACGCTGGGTGAAAACCACCGATAATAAAGAAATGCTTGTTTGGATGATATTTCCGCCGGATTTCGATGCCGACAAAAAATATCCTGCAATACTTTATTGCAGCGGTGGACCTCAAAGCACGGTTAGTCAGTTTTGGAGTTATCGTTGGAACTTCCAAATGATGGCTGCAAACGATTATATAATAGTGGCACCCAATCGTCGAGGACTTCCCGGATTCGGTCAGGAATGGAATGAACAAATAAGCGGCGACTATTCCGGTCAAAATATGAAAGATTATCTGTCTGCTATTGACGATGCCAAGAAAGAACCTTACATCGATGAAAACCGTTTGGGTTGCGTAGGTGCATCCTACGGCGGATATTCTGTCTATTATCTGGCAGGACATCATGATAAACGATTTAAGGCATTTATCTCACATGCCGGCATATTCGATTTGAAGATGCAATATTACACAACGGAAGAAATGTGGTTTGCCAACTGGGATATGGGCGGTGCACCTTGGGATAAGGTTAACAAAACGGCTCAACGTACTTTCGCTAATTCTCCCGACTTGTTTGCAGGTAATTGGGACACCCCGATACTCGTAATTCACGGTCAAAAAGACTTCCGCATAGACGCTTCTCAGGGCATGGCAGCTTTCAACGTTGCTCGCATGAGAGGTGTTCCCGCTCAATATCTTTACTTTCCGGAAGAAAGTCATTGGGTGTTGGGATGTCAAAACGGAATATTATGGCAAAGAACGTTTTTTGCATGGTTGGATAAATGGTTAAAGTAAGTTTATCTTATGACTAAAACCAAAAATCAAATTATTAACGTTGCAAAAGAACTATTCCAAAAGGTCAGTGTCTACAAACTTACTATGAATGACATTGCTACGGCTGCCAAGATGAGTAGACGTACATTGTATACCCACTTCAAAAGTAAAACCGATATTTATCATTATGTCGTTGAAAATGAAGTGAGAGCAATTAACCGAAAGCTACAGAAAGCAGCCGATTCGCAACTTCCTCCTGACAGGAAGTTGCGTTTGTATGTCATTCAACACTTTAATGTTATTGACAGCCTGACCAAAACCAACAGATATATTCGCTACGATTTTCTTTTTAATAATTTAAGAGTTGAAAATCTAAGAAAAGATATTGATAAAAAGGAAATTGAATTGCTTACCAAGATTATAATAGAAGGTAACAGCATGGAGATTTTCAAAATTAATAATCCGGCAGAATTTTCTAAAACCCTGCTTCTCACTTTTAAAAGTCTGGAGCAGGCTTTTATTTTAAACAGTAAAAAAGGTCGCAGCACTCAACGTATACTCGAATATATTGATATATTATTTTACGGCATTATGAACAACCAACAATTTTGACCAATGAAAACTAAGAAAGAAATTGTTGAAAATTGGTTGCCTCGATATACAGGACGACAGTTGACTGATTTTCCCAAACACGTTTTATTGACAAATTTCGATTACTACTTAGAACTTTTCTCTGAAATATATAGTGAACCTATAATCGGTGCGGATAAAAGCATGCCTAATGTTTCTCACGATGGAGTTATATTGATCAACTTCGGTATGGGTAGTCCCAATGCTGCAACAATTATTGATTTACTAACTGCTATCGAACCAGAAAGTGTACTTTTCATCGGAAAATGCGGCAGCACAAAAGATAAAGCAGATGTGGGTTCTTTTATTCTTCCTATTGCAGCCATTAAAGGTGAAGGAACTTCAAACGATTATTTACCGCTTGAAGTTCCTGCTCTACCTGCTTTCAGCATACAAAAAGCATGTTCGCGCATAATTACGGATCACGGAAGAAAATACTTTACAGGCGTTATTTATACTACCAACCGGAGAGTGTGGGAACATGACGAAAAATTTAAAGAACATTTGAAGTTAACACGCGTTATTGGAGTTGATATGGAAACCGCAACCATTTTCACTGTCGGATTTGCAAACAGAATACCTATAGGAGCATTACTTCTTGTCTCCGACAGACCTATGATTTCCGAAGGCATAAAAACCGAAGAGTCGGATAAAACGGTAACACAAAAATATGTGAGAGAACATTTGGAAATTGGTGTTGAAACGCTACAACGCATCAAACGGAAAGATTATTCGGTGAAACATCTTATTTTCTGAATAAATCCGTATCTTTGCGAGCAATCGTATCGACATTTCTACTTTGTCGAATGAGTTCACTAATAAATTATTTATTTTTAAAATTGTATTTATGATTAACTATCTATTTATTGCATTAGCAGCCGAAACAGGCGGAGCAAGCATGTTCCAGAGTTTTCTACCTTTAATATTAATTTTCGTAGTTTTCTGGTTTTTCCTTATTCGCCCGCAAATGAAAAGGCAAAAAGAATTGAAAAATTTCAGAGAAAGTTTGAAAAAAGGTGATAAAATCGTTACCAACGGAGGTATCTACGGAAAAGTTGCTGATATACAGGACAATATTATACTTATGGAAGTAGCCGAAGGTGTTAAACTTAAAATCGATAAAGCAGCAGTTATAAAAGATATGACAGACGCTGCTCCTGCAAAATAAAACTACTTAAAGAATGGCAAACAAGTTGGTTAGCTATTTGAAATCTTATTACGCAAAAGTAGACAGGAATTTACTTTCTTATCTGACTTGTGTTCTTATAGCTTCCATCTTGTGGGCATTAACTTCACTCAATAAACATTACACCGGTGAAATAGAGTATCCTGTAAATTACACGGATATTCCGAAAGGAAAGTATATCGTTGGAGACTTACCGAAAACACTAACGCTTGAAATCAATGCAAAAGGGTTTGCTTTGTTGAGATACAAAATAAATCATTCGTTTTTACCTATAAATTTTAGCCTTTCTCATTATAATATCGGTTCAAAAAGTGAAATCACCGTGAATATGAACGATATTAAGGAACGACTTGCAAGTCAATTAAATTCATCGGTAAAGTTGCTCAACATTAAACCCGAAAGTATCACTTTCAAATTTTCAAAAGCAAAAACAAAAACCGTTAAAGTCATTCCGCAAGTAAGTTACAAGGCTAAGAACGGTTATATTTTAAGTAACGACACCATTTGCAACCCATCTTCCGTCAAAATAAGCGGACCGGCTCCAATGATTGATACTATAAATAAGGTATACACAAAACTTTGGAAGTTGGGAGAAATAAGTAAATCAAAAAGCAGCACTGTTGACTTACAAAACATTGATAATATAGATATGGACACATATTCCGTAGATATTACCGTGGCAGCAGAAAGATTTACGGAAGCTAAACGTACGTTGTCGCTCATCGCCCAAAATGTTCCGGAAGGAATGAAGATAAAGTTATTTCCTGCACAAATAGACGTAACTTATGATATTGGATTAAGCAAATATGACAGTGTGGAAGACAATGAGTTTCAATTTTTTGTAGATTACTCAAAAAGAACCGACAACTATTTAGAAGTGGAACAGGTTTTATCACCGTCTTATATCAAAAATCTACGTTATTCTCCTCAAAAAGTGGAGTTTATATTAGAGACTAACGAATAGTTTAATCATGTTGAAAATAGGTTTAACCGGTGGAATAGGCTCCGGGAAATCAACCGTAGCAAACATCTTTTTGAATTTAGGATTTCCCGTATATATCTCTGATATAATGGCTTCCATAATCATGCAAGAAGATAGCAATATCCGTATGCAATTGAGAAATCATTTCGGAGAGTCTATTTTTAATTCGGATGAATCATTAAATAAAAAGAAATTGGCGGGAATTATTTTTAATGATCCTGACGAATTAGGGTTTGTAAATTCAATTATACATCCGGCAGTGATGAAAGATTTTGAAGATTGGTGTACTCATCAAGATTCTCAACTCGTTGTATTTGAATCGGCTATATTATTTGAAGGAGGTTTTGAACAGCTTTTCGACTATGTGGTTTGTGTGAATGCCGATGAGGAGTTGCGTATTCAAAGAGTTATGAGACGTGATAATGTTAGCCGGAATGCTGTGATTGAAAGAATTCAAAACCAAATGGATGCGAGAGAAAAATGTATGAAATCCGATTTTGTGATAGAAACTAATGGTGAAATGGACTTGAAAAAACAAGTAAATGCTGTCATAATGCAGATAATCAAGTAAAAATTTGTACTTTTGCGCCTGTTAAAAGTAAATTTAAAACGAAAATAAAATGCTTAAAAATATTTTATCTGTTTCAGGAAAACCGGGGTTGCAAAAAATGATTAATAACTCAGGTAATACGTTTATTGTAGAATCGTTACTTGACGGTAAGCGTTTTGCTGTTTACCCAAGTATGAAAGTAACATCGCTTGAAGATATTTCAATTTATACGACCGAAGAAGATGTACTTTTGAAAGATGTTTTCAAGAAAATATACGATAAATCAAACGGTAAAACAGTTTTATCACACAAAGAAGACAGTCCGAAAATAGTTGCATTTTTTGAAGAAGTATTTCCGGAATACGACAAAGATAGAGTGTATATGTCCGATTTGAGAAAAATCATTAATTGGTACAACATTCTTACGGAAAAAGGATTACTTAATTTTGAAAAAGAGGAAGAAGAGAAAGTTGATACGGCAAATGAAAAATAATGTGCCGTTTCGATTTTAAAGAATTTTCAATACGTCAGGATAAAACGGCGATGAAAGTCGGTACTGACGGTGTTTTATTAGGTGCCTGGGCTGATATTGCTCAGGCATCCACTATTTTAGATGTAGGCACAGGAACGGGAGTAATAGCTATAATGTCAGCACAGCGTAATAGTTTTGCAATGGTTGATGCTGTGGAAATAAATCACAATTCATTTGAACAGGCAACGGAGAATGTTGCCAATAGCAAGTGGAACAATCGAATAAAAGTACATTTTTCTTCGATCTTTGATTTTCATCCTCAATATTTTTTTGATCATATAATTTGTAATCCGCCTTTCTTCAATAATTCCACCATTGCACCCAATGAAGGAAGAAATCTTGCACGCCACTGTGTCAACTTTTCACATGAGGCTTTATTGGATTATTCTGCTCAATATCTTTCTCCGTCAGGAAAGCTTTCGATTATTCTGCCAAAAACAGAGGGCGAAAGATTAGTATCCGTATCATCAAATTACGCACTTGCATTACAACGAATTACAGAGGTATTTCCTAATGATCGGAGTATACATCCCAAAAGGTTATTACTTGAATTTATGCCGGCGAAGGACGCAATAAGGATTTATCCTTTACGTGAAAAACTCATTATTGAACATCAACACCACGAATATACTGCGGCTTACAAGGAATTGACAAAGGATTTTTATTTGAATTTTCATTGAGTTGTGAACTAAATGTTTCAACTTTTTTGCTTCCGTCTTTGCAAATTCGGAAAAAGGTCTTACATTTGCATCCGCAATCGTCCCCGATGATTGTTGTTCTTCAAAATGGTGTGGTAGTTCAGCTGGTTAGAATACCTGCCTGTCACGCAGGGGGTCGCGGGTTCGAGTCCCGTCCATACCGCAAAAGAAAGCTCCAAGTTGGTTATTATAAACCGCTTAGAGCTTTTTTAGTTATCAATATGGCATAAAAATACTCGCAGGAGAACTTTTTAATTAGGATGAATTTAGCCTATTGAAAAATTATTAATTAGATTTTTATATATCTTTGTGAGGTAATATTATTATTTTCAGTAAAACGGATAATCTATTTAAAATTAGGAAATACATGGAGAAATATACCATTGTTGTTTTCTTTGTGTTTTTTGTAAATACAATAAGCGCAGCTGATATCCAACATAATATCAGTACAAGTTCGCTTACAATATCCAGCGGAAGTACGGATAATTATATTATTACCGGTACCACAAGCGTTAACTATGTTCTTGTGCAGAGAGGTTACAAAGGGACGATAACGTTGCGAAACGTCAGTATAACATCTTCAAGTTATTCTCCTATAACCGTCATCGGTGAAAACAATAGGTCTAATTTTACGCCTATAACAAATGTCGATATTATATTGGAAGGGAATAATACGTTGACGTATACAGGTTATTCCGGTTATGCGGCATTACAAGTAGATCAGGGTGCGCAAATAAATATCAGTTCGGCGTTACAACAGCCAAACGGCTACACAATAGGTTCATTGACTGCTAAAGTTACAAATAGTAGCGGTGGCGCAGGAATAGGAGGACTTACCAATAGCGCATCTAATTCTCAACAAGGTTCTGCTGATATTACAGGAGGTTGTTCCACTCCTGACTATACCTGCGGTGGAAATATTATTATTGAAAGCGGAAATATTACCGCACAGGGAGGACATGGAGCCGGAATAGGTGGAGGATTTAGTACCTACTACAATGGAATGATTGTAATTTATGGCGGAACAATAAACGCATCGTCAATTCGTCATGCGGCTGGTATAGGAAGCGGTTGTCCTACCGGCATAGGTGTAATACAATGTTATACGCCGAATAGTGCGATTGTAGTGTTACCTCCATCGCAAATCAGTGCAACAGGTGCAACAGGATATGAGTTTGTTCCTGTACCCAATTTAGGTTTAGCCGGTACGCGAAGCCTCACCTATATCGGCGACCCTGCAAAACCATTGATTACGGTTCGCACCGAAGATTATACTTCCGACGCCAATATCTATGTCGACCTTTCGGAAAGTCCGGAAATTGCGACGGTGATAAATGCCATTGTTCCGACGAATAAGATGGATATTAATCAGGTATCATTCGGAAGTACGAATTCGTCCGGAATTTATACTTTTAACGGTATTTTGAATAACAACACCACTTTTTTTACCGATGCCGTCAGCCAAAGTCCCGCAACATTAGGAAAACCGTACCTACCCGAAATCGTTTACAATTTGCAAACAGGCGGAGAAGTTATTTTAAAATTATTGCCGACAGATCTGGCTTGCAAAGCAATTCCATCCAGCCCCTTGAAAGAAGGATACACTGACGATCAGGCTCAAACCAATGCTTCACGCGTAAAAATAACCTATTCTGACACCAAGCCGATGACCGACATAGTGTTTGAATTGGCAAATACAATGTCGGATTTTTCCGAACTAATATTTTATGATTCGGATAGTATAACTCCCATAGCACCACCGACGACATTAAAATACGGAGACATAATATATATAGCTATTCCGCTGAAAACCGAAAAATTAGTTGGCGTTTATTCGGAAGTACTACGGTTCAGCGGCAAATGGGAAGGATCCTCAACAGATAATATCCGACAGATTGTGGAACAAAAGGTTGTACATCCTGAATATATAACTATCTGTAAAAATGAATTACCTTATACTTATGCCGACAGCGTTTTTAATAAAGGAGGTGTTTATGAAATACCATTTAGCAGTATTGCAGGCAAAGATAGTTTGGTAGAATTGACTTTGACGGTAAACCCGACGTATAATTTAACAGATACGGTTACGATTTGCGACAACGAACTGCCGTTTACTTACCGCGATACCGTCTTTTCGACAGGCACAAGTTCGGGAGATTACATTTTTCAAAGGAAAACGATTAATGGGTGCGACAGCACGGTTACATTGACCTTAACGGTAAATCCAACTTACAATTTAACTGAAGACACCGTGATTTGCGACAGCGACCTTCCGTTTACATGGCGTGATACCGTATTTTCGATAGGAACAAATTCGGGAGATTACATTTTTCAAAGGAAAACTATCAACGGTTGCGACAGCATTGTAACATTGCAGTTAACAGTTAATCCAACGTACAATTTAACAGAAACTGCCGCTGTTTGTGATAATGAATTTCCGTTTACATGGCGCGATACCGTATTTTCGACAGGCACAACTTCGGGAGATTTTACATTTTACAGAAAAACCCTAAATGGTTGCGACAGCACGGTTACATTGACCTTAACGGTAAATCCGACCTACAATTTAACAGAAGATACCGTGATTTGCGACAGTGAACTACCGTTTACATGGCGCGATACCGTCTTTTCGGCAGGGACAACTTCGGGAGATTACATATTTCAAAGAAAAACCGTAAATGGTTGCGACAGTATTGTTACACTGACTTTAACGGTAAATCCGACTTTCGATTTAACGGAAACTGCCGCTATCTGTGATAATGAATTTCCGTTTACATGGCGTGATACGGTTTTTTCGACAGGCACAAGTTCGGGAGATTACATTTTTCAAAGGGAAACCGTAAATGGTTGCGATAGCACGGTTACATTGACTTTAACGGTCAATCCAACTTACAATTTAACGGAAACTGCCGTGATTTGCGACAGCGAACTGCCGTTTACATGGCGTGATACGGTTTTTTCGACAGGAACAACTTCCGGAGATTACATATTTCAAAGGAAAACCGTAAATGGTTGCGACAGTATTGTTACACTTACTTTAACGGTAAATCCAACGTACAATTTAACAGAAACTGCCGCTGTTTGTGATAATGAATTTCCGTTTACATGGCGCGATACCGTCTTTTCGGCAGGAACAACTTCAGGAGATTACATATTTCAAAGAAAAACGATCAACGGTTGCGACAGTATTGTAACATTGCATTTAACAGTTATGCTTGATATTAAAAGTGAAGTCTCTCATTCCCTTATAAATTGTAAGACTCATGAATATCAATTCGATGCCATACTTGATATACCACAGGGTGTGAGCATTAAAACTTCTCTATGGACTTTCCCCGAAGATTATGTGGAAACTAATAAAACATCCGTAACCTACCAATTCAAAGATAGCGGTAGTTTTGAAGTCAATTATCGTGTGTCGACAATGGAAGATTGCGAAAATTCATACACCGAAATTGTGCATGTTCCTTATTA
>JAISHE010000033.1 GCA_031262745.1 Culturomica sp.
GGCGATTTGTTCGGTCATGAAAAAGACCAATCTTTCCGAAGTTCCATTGCTACCATCTACCAAACATTCGGTGGCGTAGACCTTTATCCGAGCATTGAAGAAAAGGCTGCCATGCTGCTCTATCTGGTAACAAAGAACCACTCGTTTAGCGACGGCAACAAGCGCATCGCCGCTTTCCTCTTCCTTTGGTTTATGGAGAAGAACGAAATACTTTATCGTCCGGATGGAAGCAAGCTCATTGAGAACAACACGCTCGTCGCCCTTACACTGATGATTGCCGAAAGCCGCACGGAAGAGAAAGATGTGATGGTGAAGGTGATTGTGAATTTGATAAATAGGAGTAATTGAGGTACGCTATTTCGTAAATACATAATAATTTCGGAATCTTTTCCAAAAATATTATATTTCTGGCGTACCACACAGTATCCTAATTCTCTATATCTATTTTTAAGCCTTCTACTTTCGTAAGTCGGTCATAAAGTTTATCGGCATTTGATTTGCGAATTGAAAGCGTCATACGGCACTCATTTTCAAAATTCCTATCCAAAACGTCCGGTGCTTCCTCTTTAATTATACGCATAACATCGTTCAATAAAGCGTAATTGAAAGAAATCCGAAACACCGTATTCAACGTTTTTTCAACAATATCAGCATTTGCAAGCGCATCCGCAGCAGCTTCACGATAAGCATGTATCAATCCTGAAACACCAAGTTTCGTACCACCGAAGTAGCGCACAACAATAATCAGTACATTGGTAATGTCTTTGGAATAAATCTGACCAAGTATCGGTTTACCGGCAGTTGATGACGGTTCGCCGTCGTCATTGAAACGAAAAGTTTTCTTATCGCTACCAAGCATATAGGCATAACAATGGTGGCGAGCGTCGTAGTATTTCTCCCTTATTTCCGTCAACAGTTTGCGCACATCCTCTTCTGTGTTCACGCTATATGCAAAAGCAAGAAATTTACTTCCTTTCTCCTTGTAAACACCTTCCGACGTACCTGCTATTGTTTTAAAAACATCATCCATAAGATAAAAAAGCTGTCCGATATTAATTTATAGGACAGCTTTTTCAACATTTAATATCAATTACTTCAGTTTATACATTTATATAAAGCATCTTCTGCAATTCCTCAAAATGAGCTTTAAACTTACGGTCAGTATCGACAAGATCCGAAACCACTTTGCAAGCATATAAAACCGTGGTATGATCCTTTTTGCCGATTTGATTACCAATAAACGTAAGCGAAGCTTTTGTGTAGTTCTTGCAGAAATACATAGCCAAATACCTTGCCTGAACAATCTCACGCTTACGAGTTTTTGTTTGCAATTCGGCAGGACTAATGTGGAAGTATTCACAAACAACGTTTTGAATCTTGTCAACTGTTAATTCCTTAGAACGGTTCTTAACGGTTTTTCCCAGAATATCCTTTGCAAGTTCCAATGTAATATCCTTCTTGTTAAAGGTAGATTGTGCGAGCAGTGAAATCATGGTTCCTTCCAATTCCCTGACATTATTTTGCACATTTTTACATAGATAATTCACAACATCTTCCGGAAAATCAATACCGTCGCGACGGGCTTTTGAAATCACAATTTCCTTTTTCGTTTCAAATTCCGGCGATTTGATTTCTGCGGAAAGTCCCCACTTAAATCGGGAAAGCAAACGGTCTTCTATTCCGGTCAATTCCACCGGCGGCTTGTCGCAAGTGAGTATAAGTTGTTTACCGGATTGTTGCAGATGGTTGAAAATGTGGAAAAACGTATTTTGAGTTGCTGTTTTACCGGCTAATTCGTGAATGTCATCCAAAATCAAAACATCAATCAACTGATAGAAATGCAGAAAATCATTAATCTCATTTCTCCTTACAGCTTCGGTGAATTGAGTCTGAAATAAATTTACAGAAACATATAAAACCGCTTTTGAAGGAGTGTTACGTTTCACTTCCAAACCAATTGCCTGAGCCAAATGTGTTTTGCCCAAACCGCTTCCGCCGTAAATTAGAAAAGGATTAAAAGAGGTCTTACCCGAATTCTTTGCAATTGTCATACCCGCCGACTTAGCTAATCTGTTGCAACTGCCTTCAATGAAATTATCCATTGTATAAGCCGTATTCAGTTGTGAGTCGATTTCAACGGTGTGATTTACACTGTGAAACGGATTTTTCAGACCTGCATTGCGTTTGTCCAAAGCAACTATTGCAGATGTCGGTTTTTCTACCGCAGCCGATGAAATCGTTGCCGTTGTTTTAACATTAGGATTGTTTGCCATAACAACGGAATATTGCAACTTAGCATTTTTACCTATCGTTGCTTTCAAAGCATCTCGCAGTATTTCCACAAAATGTTCTTCAATATATTCATAGACGTAACTACTGCCAACTTGAATTGTCAAAATATCTCCCTCCAATTTGATCGGGCACACAGGCTCAAACCAAGTCTTAAATGTTCTTGGCGGCACCTGTTCTCGGATCAAATCCAAGCACTTCTTCCATATATTTTTACAGTCTCTCATCATATTCGTCTGTCATACAGACATTTTATTTTTTGGGAATACTTCCTGATTTCACGGTACGAAATTCTAAAAAAAAAACTTTAAAAAAAAATGGATTTTCTCTTGTTTTTTCACTAAGGTTTATCTATCAACATATTAGACATAAACTATTGTAATATAGACAGTTATTATTGTCGTTTCTTTGCTGATTTTTTTCTTTAATACCTCTATTTGGAAGTTGTAAAAATCAAATCAACTTTAAAGCTATAAGGTTCAATCGGCTATTTTTCAAGCTTGATTACCATAATCCGATTTAACATAATGTAGAGTGTGAAGGAGTCTTTTTTACCATGAGAAAACTTGCATCCATAAAGTTTTTTACAACCATTATAAATAGTGAAATCGCTAAATTTTAACAATAAAAGCATTTGCATGGTTTTTCTTAACAATCTCTAATTCTGCCTCAGCTTGCTTTAATTTCTTATGCGTAGAAATCATATAATAGAATTTCCCGTTTCGTCTGATCTCCTCTAATTTCGGGTTATTTTTATAGAGTTCATCGCTTATTTCCAAAGGTTTATCGCTTTCAAATATGATGATACCGTAATTGTTTTGTTGTTTGCTACCGGATGAAAAGTCAAACACCGAAAGATTGACGAATTTCTTCGGATTTTCCCTGAAATCCGTAAGCAATTTTTCCAGATTTGCCGAAAGATAAGTGAGGTCGTAATAAAGTTCATAATTATTCACGAGTTCTCCCAAAGTTCCGCCGTTGGTATTCACTTTGGCTGCAATTGAATCCAACTTTAAGAGTAGATTATTGAGATTGCCTACCGTTTGTGCAAGTCCCGCTGCATTTAATGAATCTGTTATGGATGCAATATTGCTTAAAACGGTTGAAATATTCTCATTATTATTTTTAAGGTTACCGCTCACACTGTGTATATTACCGACTATTTCGGAAATGTTGCGACGTTCGGAAATCATAAGATCGTTCAAATTTGCAGAAGTGTTTTCCAGATTTTGAATTGTTGAATGCAATCCTTTGAAAGTACTTTCTATATCGTTTTGAGTGTCGCTGTTCAAAATACTTTGCACGGAAGTGAGCACCTCGTCTAAAGAAGAAATAGTTGCTTCCACTTTGCGTTTCAACGGTTCCAACTGTTCGTTGACTTGTCCGAGCAAACCTTGTTGGGTTGACGTTTGCAGAGTGTCGCGGTTTTCGGCGAAAAGCGGTGAATCGCCCGAAAGGATTGTAATCACCTTTGTACCCATTAGGTCGGCATTTTGAATGGATGCTACGGAGTTAGCCGGTATTTCGAGTTTTTTGCCTACCGTAAATTCCACTAAAATATTTTCGTAGCGTTCACCTATGAAGTTAATGCTTGTTATTTGTCCAACGTGGTAACCACGATAGACTACGCCGCTTGATATTTTCAAGCCGTCCACATTTTCGTATATTCCGTAGAAAACATTGTTTTTTTCAAATATTGCTCTGGCTTTTAGAAAATTTATGCCGAATATCAGTATTATCAGTGCGGCAATTACAGATATTGCCAATTTCACCTCCTTTTTAATTTTCATAAGAATTTATTTTTTTGCTTCTATTTTTTTTGCTTCTCCGACGGAAATCAATTCCCCCTCTTTTACGGCAATTATAAAACAATCGTCAACTATTTTCTTGATTTTTTTCAAATTGAGTGAAACCTGTTTGTAAGAATCACAAGCCGAAACATAATAGCGGTATCTACCTCCGGATTTAATTTCATTAGCATCTTCTCCGGCTATTTTGGGTTTCTTTTGTAAAGGTTCGACGGCAGACACCACTTGTATGGCATAAAAAAAGTCGGCTGTCGGTTGAGATATCAGATCTTGTTCTTCGTTTTCAACGGTTTCCGTTATAGCTTTTTGTTTGATGACATGACTGTTTCTTTCAATGATTTTCTTGTATTTCCCGAAAGCTCCGGCAATAGCCTGAGCCATTTTTTCCTGACCGTTGCGGGATGCCAGATATTTTTCTTCTTCTACATTGGAGATAAAGGGAAGTTCGACAAGCACTCCGGGCATGGCAGCCGCTTTCAGAACAAGGTAGCCGGCTTCGCGAATACCTCTGTTGTAACGCTTCGTTTCATTGATAAGCTCATTCTGTATAAGTTCGGCAAGGTCTATACTTCTATCTCTGTACATATTTTGCATCAACGAGAATATAACGTAAGATTCGGGTTTCTTGGGGTCGAATCCGGAGTATTTAGAGGAATAGTTCTCTTCATATTGTATTACGGCATTTTCTTTCATCGCTACTCGTAAACCTTCTTCACCCCCGCCTGTACCTATTATATAGGTTTCTATTCCTTTGATTTTTTTATCCGTGAACGAATTTGTGTGAATGGAAATGAAAACATCGGCTTTATGTTGGTTGGCAATGTCTCCTCTTTCCTGCAAGCCGACGAATACGTCTTTTTCGCGAGTGAATACGACTTTGATTTCAGGATTCTGTTCTTTTATGAGTTTGCCTACAAGCAGTGCGACATCTAAAACCACATTTTTTTCATAATTTTTCATTCCGACGGAACCCGGATCGTTGCCGCCATGCCCCGGATCAATGCAAACGCAATGGATTTTGCCATCCTCAACCTGAGCGTAAATCGTCAAGTTAAAAAACAAGATTATCGTTAGACAAAACAACACTGCAATAAATATCTTCATATTTTGGGTAATCATTCTCTCTAAGTCTTTTAAATTTCTTACTTTTGCTTTTTCGTAGCACAAAAATAATATAATAAATTGCAAATTAAGGCATCGTTATACCATTTTATGTTATCATGCACTATTTTAACGGTGCTGAATTTATGCAATTTACCTGTTACAGGACAGCGTACGGAAGGCTTTTTGGCAGCAGATACCGCCGTTGGTCGTGCCCATGAATTGCAAAGAATAGGAAGTGCCGATACGGTTTTAACAGATAGCATCGTTGTGAGCGATACTGTGGTTGTGGATAGCGCAAAACCAAAACCCATGTTCACGGAAGTGATTCACTATACGGCAAAAGACACTATGCGTATCTCTTTGGATACGAAGAAGGTGGTGTTTCGTGGCGACTCTAAGATAACTTATTCAAAAACGGAATTGGAGGCGGAAGAAATTCGTCTTGACATGAATAGTAAAGAGGCATTTGCAATCGGTCAGCCGGATTCTTCCGGGAAAGTTGTGGGTTCGCCGGTATTCAAGGACGGCGGTCAGCAGTTTGACAGCAAGGAATTGAAATACAATTTTGAAACCGGTAAAGGCTTTGTGAAAAATATCATAACGCAGGAAGGTGAAGGCTATGTGCAAGGTAAGTTGACAAAAAAGATGTCGGATTCGATTTACTGTATTAAGGACGGTTGGTACACAACTTGCGATCATCATGACCATCCTCATTTTTACATCCGCATGAGCAAGGCAAAAATGATTAAAGATAAGAAAGTGATTGTAGGCTTTTCAAATCTGGTGCTTGAAGATGTGCCGTTACCGCTTTTCATACCTTTCGGATTTTTCCCAATCACTAAGACCGGTACTTCGGGCGTGATCATGCCCACTTACGGCGAGGAACGTTTGAGAGGATTTAATTTGAAAAACGGTGGGTATTATTGGATGATTAATGATTATGTGGACATTTCTGTACTCGGAGATATTTACTCAAACGGTTCGTGGGGCACAAATCTTGTATCTAATTATCGCAAACGCTACCGTTTCAGCGGTAATTTCTCTTTTTCCATAAGTAAAAACCATACAGGCGAGAAAGCAATTCCGGGTAATTATCGTGAAACACAAGACTGGGCTATTCGTTGGACTCACAATCAGGATGCAAAGGCAAATCCTTACAGCACGTTTTCCGCTTCCATGGACATGTCATCATCCACAAACAACTATTACAATTCAAATAATATCAACGATATTGCCAATCAGCGCAAGCAATCCAGCATATCGTGGAGCAAGAAATGGCCCGATAAACCTTTCAGTTTGTCGACTGCTTTCAGTCATAACCAGAATACAAGAGATTCTTCGATTACCATTGCTTTCCCTAATGCTTCGTTTAAGATGAGCACGATTTATCCGTTCCGAAAAAAGGATAAAAGCACTAATTTAAAATGGTATGACAATATCGGCGTTTCCTACTCGGCTGAGTTGAAGAACAGTATCACCACTCCGGAAAAGCAATTAATGAAAACTCCTTTGAGTAAGTGGAAGAACGGTTTCAAGCATAGCATACCCGTTACGCCGAATATTTCTTTGGGTGGCAGTTTTTCTTTCAATCCGTCATTTCGCTATGAGGGTGCGGCGTATTTGAGTTCCATAAAACGCGAATGGGTTGATACTTCGGCTACGTCCGGCTACGTGCGCACTGACACTATTGATGGTTTACAGTATGCTCACAACTATTTTATGAGTGCCGGTTTCGGTTATAATCCTACAATATACGGTATGTACTCTTTCAAGCCTACAAGTCGTATTGTTGCTATCAGACACGTGATACGTCCGAGTATTTCGTTTACTTACACGCCCAAACTGGGTATTTCCAACGATAAATATCGGAAAGAATATACAAATAATTCGGGAAGGACAGTTTCCTATAACATTTTTGAAGGGCAACCCTACACGGTGGCTCAATCTCCGGAGAAACATTCGGGTAGCATCAGTTTGTCGCTTACCAACAATTTGGAGATGAAAGTGAAAAATGATAGGGATACGAGTTCTAATGCAGAAGAATTTAAGAAAATTAAACTCTTGGAGAGTTTTTCAATGTCAACGAGTTATGATGTTTTTAAGGATTCTCTCAATTGGAGTACCATTTCTTTAAGTGCACGCACGAGTTTTTTCAATAATAAATTAAATATCAATCTTAGCGGAACGTTAGACCCGTATTTGATGAATGCCGACATGGTTAGGGTGAACAAATATAGCGGCGGATTCGGGCGGTTGACTAATCTAAGCATGAGTACCGGTATGTCGTTTTCATCGGACAAGGGTACGAAAAAGGAGGAGAAAAACGATTTGGTGGGTGGCTATTATGACCAATATATGGACTTCGATGTTCCGTGGTCGTTTAGTTTTGATTATTCTTTAAATCTGAGTGCAACTTATTCGAGAAACACCGCAGAAGGTGCACGCAAAGCTCTTGCGAAGCATACTTTGAGCCAAAACCTGCGTGTCAACGGTGATTTCTCTCTGACGGCTAAATGGAAGTTCGGTTTTAGTAGCGGTTATGATTTCGATAAAATGGAGGTTACCGCCACAAGTTTCAATATTTCTCGTGATTTGCATTGCTGGGATATGACTTTTTCATGTATTCCTTTCGGTAATCACCAATCCTATAACTTTCAAATCAACGTGCGTTCAAGCCTGCTGCAAGACCTGAAACTCACCAAACGCTCATCCTTCTACGACAATTTGTGGTAGAGTACTCTCTAAAGTTCTCCCCCTACCCTATATCCGGCAAACCTGCCAGCCGGCATTAATGAGATACTCATCGAACCTTCCGGATGTACGGGCGTATGGCATACGCCCGAAAACCCTCTCTCGGCAAGGAATTTTGACAATGGGTTTAAACCCATTGTTAATTTCATATATGCCCACAAAAAAAGCAGATGAACATTGTTCTTGCTTCATAAACCTCAAACACTTACTAAAAAAAGTTTAATCCGCTCGGACAAAAGTCCATCTGCTACACTCTATTCTCTAATCACTAACGTCTACGGTACTACGCTGCTTTGTATTTCGCCGAACTGTCCCATCTCGCCTTTGGTGTTTTGCCATGCGAGGGCAAAATAGACTAACTTACTGCGTTCCTGTTCGGTGAACTCCAACGTTATGGGTGATTTGGTGTCTAAGGCGGAATGAGTGAACACGTCTATACCGCTTGGTGGCGTGTCGCTAACTATCCACTTAACCACTGCCCCCTGAACGCCGGCAGGTTTGGCACGGTGATCGCTGCCGGAGTCGCGAAAAGAGATTGTGAGGCAACGAATCTTGTTGCGGTCAATCTCCGTTACGTCGGGAACGGTGTCGGGCACGGGAACAGGCGTGCGAGTGGTCTTATGCAACGGCAAACCCATAGCCATCTTGTCCTCATCGCTCACTTTGAGATTGTAGGCAATGTAGTATTTCACCACCATACGCACTTGCTTTTCATACTCTTTTCGGGCAACGTTCTTAGACTGTACCGTGATACTCGTCTTTGTTACGGGATTTTCTACTACAGAATACGTAGTTTCCCACTTACTTTTAAGTTCCGACGTTGTTAAAACCACATCGGAGGGAATACCCCAAGTTTCCGCATTCTTTTCAATTGAATTGAACCAAACACCTTGCCAGATGTTGAATTGGGCATCTGCGCCCGGAATAAAATCAAGTCTACTGCTCATGACATAAAATTTTAATAATTAGTACTTTATAATAAATATCGCCCACTATTCGGACGAGTTTGAAATACTTTCAACTGTGTCGGCGAATCTTTCGCCGACATTAGTGAGACTCTCGCCGACACTAATGAGACTCTCGCCGACATTAATGAGCCGCTCACCGACACTAATGAGCCGCTCGCCGACATAAATCTATAACTCAATTTTTCCATTGTTGACCTAATTTAAAAGACAACGGATGGACATGCCGTACGACTTATCGGCGGCGTGACGATAGAATGCAGCGTTGTAAGATGCCAGAAACCGACGCCACGCAGCGGTAGAACCAATCTCTGATGACGACCAACACTGTCCGTCCGTGCTAACGGCG